>DYHK01000105.1 GCA_020724205.1 Candidatus Aenigmatarchaeum sp.
TCCAAAACCAATCAATCTCCAATGACCTGAAAAGTTTCTAGCTAATCCAACATTGTCTCCCTTAAAAACAACCAAAGGAATATTCAACTCAAGATCTAATTCATCCTTATTAATCCTAGCTACACGACCTACACTTATAGAAGTATTAAGGCTAACCATTAACATCTCACTTAACTTAAAATCCTCAATCCCAACAGTCTCTTCACTTCCAATAACCTCTTTAAAGTGTGTAGACTTAATCTTTATCTTGCTAACAATTTCAGGCAAACTACCTGAAAGCCCTGCAACACACCCTGAAAGATTATCTGCCTTTGTCAAAGACATATCAAGCTCAGTCTCAACAGCTAGACTTCCTCCAGGTCCTGCCTCATCAACCTTTTTATCTCCTCTGTAAAGAGAAACTATTTTTGTTTTTACAGTCTCATAAACCTTTTGATTCTTTTCAATAACATTCAATCCTGGTTTTATCTCAATCTCATCTCCAACCCTAAATACTCCACGTTTCAAGGCCCCTCCTAAAACACCTCCATTTAATTCAGAGGCTTTTGTTCCAGGCTTATTAATATCAAAGCTTCTAGCAATTATAAATAAAGGATTAGATTTAACATCTCTCTCAGGAATAGAAACATCTGCTAAGGCTTCATAGATTTTGTCAATATTAATCTTTTGCTGAGCTGAAACGGGAATTACAATACTGTTCTCAGCAACAGTCCCCTTGACAAAATTTTTTATTTCATGATAATTTTTTATAGCCTGCTCTTTTGTAACAAGATCAATTTTATTCTGAACAATAATAGCCTTACTTATCTTCTTTGCCTGTAAGGCAACTAAGTGCTCTCTTGTCTGAGGCTTGATTCCCTCATTTGCTGCAACTAATAAAATAGCTGCATCAATTATTGCAGCTCCAGAAAGCATTGTAGCCATAAGCATCTCGTGCCCAGGAACATCAATAAATGTAATATACCTAAAAGGTTCACCCTCACCAACTCCATAGCTTCCATTCTTAAGTTTATTGAGAACAATATCTGCATAACCTAATTTGATTGTAATTCCTCTCTTAAGCTCTTCAGAATGTGTATCTGTAAACTTACCACTAAGAATACTAAGAAGTGTAGTCTTTCCATGATCAATATGTCCAACCATTCCAACATTTAGTATCGGAAGTTTTGTTATATCTGTGTGGTTTTTACTCATATAAATGCTAGAATTAATACTTTTTTAAACCTGTTGATTAAATATAATTAGTGTTAAATGTAAGTTAATATATCTAAAAACCTAAGATCTTATTATTTAGTAGGTGATTGAATTTAATTTAAATATAAATAAAATCCAGACGTTATATATTAGATGTAAGTTTATTAATTGATGATTAGATAACTTATTTAAGTTTGTTAAAGATATATTATTTACATAAGTTTGATCAAATTTTTCTCTTATGAAAAATCCTTATTGATTATTTAAAATAAAAAAGTTTTAGTAAATTTCCAATAAAAAATTATAATTATTCCTATTCCTTCTTTCCTTGATCAGAAAAAACCTCATCTAACTTCTTGCTTCCCTTCTTAACAACATTAAGGTTTATCTGAACAATATTAGCAGAAATCTCTTTTCCTCTCACAGTCTTCTTTTTTCTAAACCCCTTATGAGGAGTTGTTCTTAAAAAAGGCCCCTTAGTAAGTAAAACTCTTCTTAAAGCAGGACCACTAACATCTTTTTTTCCAGGAAATCCAGCCTTATCACTAGTTCCTCTTATCTCAAATTCATAGCCAGCTAAATCAGAGGATAACTCGCTTCCTGAAAGCTTATCTCCTATCTTCTTCCCTATTAAATCTTCAGACTCTGTCTCGATCTTATACGTCTTTCCAGCTTCTGATATGTTAATCTTAAATGCCATGATAGCTATAAAATAAGACTATTTTTAAAGCTTACTACCATAAAAATAACATGTTAAACGAAATACTTATGGCAATAATTCAAGCCATTACAGAATTCCTTCCAATCTCTAGCGATGGTCACCTCTCCCTCTACTC
>DYHK01000106.1 GCA_020724205.1 Candidatus Aenigmatarchaeum sp.
AGAAGTGAATATTGTTTTCCTCGTGTTGCCTTTGCAGAGGGTCAAGAAGAGTTATCTAAATTGCTATATGAAAAAATGAAATCTAGTATAGTTGAATATTCTAGGGGAGCTAAAGGATATGCTGGCAGAGATTTATTTGTTGATAAGCTACCAATTATTTTATATAACTAGTTGAAATAGAGAGGTTATAGTGATTAGGTTAATATATCTCTATTTTTTCTATTAATTATGTTAATCTCTGTTAAGGTTCGTGTTAAGAGTGGAAGGCAAGAAGTTATTGAAATTGTTAAGGATAAGGAGTATGAGGTTTATGTAAAATCTGAGGCTGAGCAGAATAAGGCTAATTTAGAAGTTATCAGGCTAGTAGCAAAATATTTTAATATACAAGACTCTAAGGTAAGGTTAAGGAGAGGACTTACAAGCAGAAAAAAGATTGTAGAGGTTATAATATAAAATGATAAGAGAGGTTGTTGTACATGTTAAGCTAGGAAGTGTGAAGAGGTCTATTGAGAATTTTGGAGCTAATAGGTATTTGATAAAGACTGATTTGGTTAATCATGCTGAAGTAAATAAGGACGTTATATTTATGCTTTCTAAGTATATGGGTCTTCCTGAGAATAGATTTTCTTTAATAAAAGGCGAGGAAAAGGAAGATAAGGTTTTTTCTATATCGTAAAATAAAAGAGAAGTATGTTAATATAACTAAAATCCATAGGTTATATGGTAGTCTTTATTTAATTAATTGAATGTAGTTAATTTATTTAAGTTTGTTAAAGCTATATTATTTACATAAATTCTCGTCTGGGCTTTACCCCGTAGCTTGCTACGATACTTCTTGAAATCTTGTAAGTTAATGTAGCTAAAATCCATAGGTTATTATGTAAAGTTGATAATATCATATTTACTTAATATTTAAAAAATAAACTTAACTCTTTTTTATAAATATCTTAGGAATTTATTGTGATTATAAAGTAATAACAAACGAAAGATTTAAATACCTTTTTTAGTTGATGTAATTATGGTAAATTTAGGTCAGGCAGACAGATTATTAATAGGATTAAATAGTAGAGGGTATAATGTTCATGCATCGGATATAGATGTATCTGGACCATTAAATATTGGATCTATTATTGAAAGAGGACCTTTAATAACTTTTGAAGAATATTTAAAAAGAACACAAGAGGGCGAATCTTTTAATTATATTCCAACATTTGATTTATGTGGAGAAAAAAGAAAATACTTTATTATTCCTACTTGTGACACTCCTAATGATCCTGATCTAGTTATGCAAAATGGAAGAGAGCAATTAAGGAAATTTGGAATATATGGGGGCCTTATTGGACCTTTTTTCCTTAGAAGTATTGAAATTGGGATAGATATATCACAATTACCTACTTTAAAATAATGTAATCCTTTTAAGAAATTTTATTATTGATTATTTAAATTACATATTTAAGCTGTTACCATAATATTTAATAATAAATTTGTATAAGAAGATTTAGTTAAAAGAGGTATAATGGGAATAAAATACGAGGATGCTCCTGATTTGCAAGAGAAGGCTAATGAGATATGTGTGGCACTATTTCCTCATGTTAAGCTTGATAGGATGAAGTGCTTTAGAAGTTATGGAAGCAGTTCTAGAGGAACAATTGCCAGGTGTCATGCACTTGGAAAGCTTATGCAGAAGACTGTTGGTGTTAAGGCTCATTATGCTTTAGAGTTTCTTTCTGAGAGGTTTGACAAGATGTCTGAAGAGGAGAAGACTAAAGTAATAATTCACGAGATAATGCACATTCCTCATAGTTTTGGAGGAGGATTTAAGCATCATGATTGGGTTTGTGATAAGAATATTAATATGTTTTATAAACAGTATATGAATCTAAAAGTTAAATCTAAAGATAACTTGATGAGTGATAATGAATTTGTTCAGAAAAAACCAGAAAAGCTTGGTGATTTTTTTAGGTGGTAGGA
>DYHK01000107.1 GCA_020724205.1 Candidatus Aenigmatarchaeum sp.
GGTGTTTGGATAGATGATGTTACAGGAGTAAATAACAAATATATTATAGGAATTCGCATACCTAGAACAATTCCAGCTGATGAAGTAGAAGAGCTTAGATGTGATATGGAGAGTGTTTATCATTTTATACTTGGAGATAAAAATTTAGTGAAGACTTTAAAAGAAAAATTAGATATGAGAAAACAGCAATCAGGTTGTTACTTTTCATGCAATAATGTTGATTTATCTTCTAATAATGCAACAATTTATTTTCCAAAAGGTTTAGATAAGGTTTTATTAGAAGTGGTCTCTCCAGTCAATGAAACTTCTTGTTCTTTATTATTTGCTCAGCAGATGATGGAAAATTGGAATCATACTGTTTTAACAGGAGGGGCAATAAAATGAAAGCAGAAAATAAAACACTAAGGAAATTAGCAAGAAACTATATAGCGCCTGCTATGATTGGACTCTCTGCCCTAGTTGGAAGTGGATGCTCTAGTTATGATGCTACGCTTCCTGTAAGCGAGGCTACTAGAGTCTATATTCAGGATAATTATGAGAGTGAGTTAGATAAAGTAAGTAAAGAGATCTCGAGAGTGAAAGACGATTATATTGTTGCTTTAGGGCAACTTGATACAATGTTTAATGGTGCTTTAGAAGATTCAAGATTTGATTTTATTGAACAAAGTAGGGTATATGCTAAGGTTAGAGAATGCAAGAATTTAGCATCTACATTAGAGGGATTAGGAGTTTCTCCAGATTCAGCTGTTGACGGATTTGCATATGGAGGATCTTATGATAGTCTTCATAAGTTACTTGAGAAAAACATTAGTAGGTTAGATCTTGGAACTCCAAACCTTGAAAAGAGTCTCAGAAGGGAGGGCATGAATGTAACAGTGGATGGACATACTAATGCTTTTGAAAAGCATTTACTTTTTGGAACGATAGCTTACGGTTTAATGTGTTTGTTAGCATATTATGTAACGAAACAAGAGAGGCAATAAAATGAAAACAGAAGATAAAGATAAAAATAATTATCCTTCTAGGATGGCAGTTTTTTTTCTAAGTTTTGGTCTAGGGACGATGGTTGGTGGTTTGACTAATATATTAGAATTAGAAGATCAATTAAAAAAAGCTTTAGAATCAGCTACACCTATCTCAGTTTATACTCCTGAAGGTAATCAATATATGCCTCAAGAGATAATAGTTACTGATAAATCTGGAAGAGAGTATTTTTTTAATTTAGATTCACATGGAATTTATAAATCTGATAAAAGGGATAAAAAATGAAAAATAAGATATTGTGGTCTAGGGATAAGCAAGAAGCACTACAAACTGTTGTAGCTGGGATTGAAATTCATGATATTTTTGCAGAGGATTCGATTAGGGAGACTAGAAGAAGCGGAAGATGGCAAGATTTCTGGCATGGAATTAAAGTAAAAAGAGCATTGCCATTTAAAAGCTATGAAGGAGCTATAAGGAAAGATCCTATTTCTCTTGCTTATGAAAGCGCTTTACCTTGGGCTTTAGTAGGAACATTTAAAGATTTAAGGTTAAAAGACGATGCTAGGTGGTTTAGATATATAGAGACTGATGATTCTGAATATTTTGGCAGATATTTTAATAGTAATAAACTACTATCTGGACAAACTCGCATAGACGATTATTTCACTGTAGGGATTGCTCCTTCAAATGTTGATGGTTTAGATATCGTGGCAAGATGCGTTGTTGTTGAGAAGAGAGATTCTAATGGATATAATTCTGAGGTATTTAATTATCTTCTCTCTTTAGAAGAACCTTCTAAAACAGATGAGATTAGAGTAGAGGAAGTAGCTGGACCTAAGAGTCTTTCAAAAATTTTATTATCTCGTTTAGATATTATGACCTTAGGAAGGTATAGAGAGAAGACAAGGCTCTTACCATATAACAAATCACTAGCAGATGTTCATTTTAGC
>DYHK01000108.1:0-1057 GCA_020724205.1 Candidatus Aenigmatarchaeum sp.
GTTCCCAATCCTCTACCACATCCATCATTTCATTTATCATTTATCATTTATCATTTATCAATTAATCCTTCCTTTACCCAATCAACAAATATATCAAACACTATAACAAGTAAATAAAAGTATTCTATTCCCAAAAGTACCATACTAATCCATTCCACATTATTAAATTTAAAAAGTAAGCCAACTCTATCAGAAGATTTAACTATACAGATATTATTGGCTTACTTTTTAGTATTTCTATATTATTATCGTTATTATTATTATATTGCTAACTCTTTATCGCATGATTTTCCTCCTTTCTATTTAAAGTATCATTTATTTTTAATAAAATTAGTTGCTATTTCATTTATATCTCCACCAAGTTTTTTAATTTCTTTATCATCCATACCCTGAAGTATAAATAATAAATCATTATAACTTAGTATCTTGAAGTAATCATGAGTCATGAACATTTCAGCAGTAATCTCTGATCTCCTATCAAAAGGAATTTCAAAAGAATCTTCATCTTGGAAGCAATTAGCAAAATGATCTTTAATCATTATTGCCAATGAGAATAATCCTATCAGTACGATTAGGATTAGGAACAATAGTCCTATGTGTAGTAATTCAACTGGTGTCATTTGTTTGTGTATTAGGGTTTATTTTAAACATGGGAGAAATAGAAAGAGAAAAGAGAGCATTGCTGCCCTCTAATCTCTCTTTAGTTGTTACTTTGTACCTTTGGGCTTTGCTGCTGCTTCTGCTGTTTCTACAACTGCAGCTTCTTCCGGTTCAGATATATCGCTCTTTGCTGTAATCTGAATGGTCGAACTCTTCGTCACAAACATTTGACCAAATCTGGCCTGTAGTGATGCAGCATTCATAGCAATTGCGTCATTCATTGTGAGTACACGTTTAACAGGTATGATACTCTTTGCAGCAACACCGTCACGTTCATGAATACGCAATTCCTTTTCCTTTGTGGTATAGGTAGTTAAACCTGCGACACGATGTTCCAGCACAACGGAGCAAACTGATTCTTCAGTAACTCCTTCCATTATAGCTGCATTACAGCTAA
>DYHK01000108.1:1067-1931 GCA_020724205.1 Candidatus Aenigmatarchaeum sp.
GTTAGAGATTCACCGGAAATATCGTCTCTTCCAGTCACGATGAATAAATCATCGTAAGTCTTAGCTGGTTTGATACTGGAAATTACAACCTGATGCATGGTAGTTCTTGGGCTATTGCCCTTCAAAGGATTTGACATAACTTTAAATTATTAAATTAAACAATAAATAAAAAAATATATAAAAGTAGAGCAGGTTAATCCTGCTCTACGTATTTTATTACTGCAAACTTCTTGCAATAATCTGCAAGAAGCTTTTTGGCTGCTCTTCTATTCGGAGCAACTACTATGCCCCGAACATTGCGAGTACCTCCGTACTCACAATGAAAAGTTACCTCAACGCCAGACTTATCTGACGTTGTAGCGGGGATTTCCTCCAAAACATCCCCTTGCAAGCCATTATCCCAATGGCTTACATCGCTATAGTTTCCTATAGCGTTAAAATTATAGGCTCGCATACAACTTCTCTTCGCAGCTCCTTTGGCCACTATTATTACACTATTACTTCAGAGTCAAGCAATAGTGGTTACTATTTTAGCTGAAAACTTGTACGGGGGTACAAGATTCAGACTAACAACATAGCATAAGTCATGAAGGTGATTCCATCTGCCTATTACATTTACATTTCAACCTTTAATCCTATCATTATATTATTACTTACTATTCTATTTTTAATTTTTATTATTTACTACTATTACTATTACCTTAATTATATTTTATTTATTATTACTTACTATTCTTATTCATATAATTCTATTTTTAATTATTTCTTTTTAATTTTTATTATTTACTATTATTTCATTTATTACCATCATCTTTATTTTAATATCTTTATTCTTATTTATAGTACTTATTATTTTTTAGCAAT
>DYHK01000109.1 GCA_020724205.1 Candidatus Aenigmatarchaeum sp.
TAGCTAGTGAGTAATTTAATAAACTTAACTTATGCATCGTAAGTGGACGTACTTGAATAACATAAATTACTCCGTTTGCTATACACCATTCTATATACATAGTCTCCATTCTTAATACATTGCTAATTTCTTTAGCAAGTGTGCACAATTGTCTTACTTGAGCAAAAGATAAGGTTCCCTCGAATTGTAATTCCTTTGATAGTTTACACTGAACTTTTCCATTATCTACCTTGCTAGATAACAAGGCTAATCGTTTATTATTTAGTGTTATTAAGCTATTGTTTTCTACTCGCGAAGAAAATAAATCTTGTTCCAAAGTAAAGAATTCTTTCTGACCAGCTCTGGAGGTCCTGATAAGGCTTGTATCTAAATCAACCTCAAAATAATCTGGAAACACTTTTCCCAATGCGGTTGTTTCGCCGTACCCCCAATTACTTTCAATGATTATCTGATCTCTTGTTAAATAAAGAACACCACTTATTTCGGAAGGTATCAAGTCTTGTACAATTACACCACCACCTACGCTTATGTACTGATTATCTGGAGAGAAAGCTAATACTATATTGGGAAAATTCACATAGCTATCCCAAACCTTCCTTATGGATTCATCTACAAAGCTGATTGGGACATTTGTTACCGTTTTATATAGTCCTGCCGAAGAGAAGTAAGATTCATCTTCGGAAAGTGCACTTGATCTTACTACAAGATTTTTACTCATTGAGTTTTCTCTTATAGTTCTATTAATTTCTTGTATTATCTCAGAAGCGATTCTATTATTTCTAATGAAGTTTTGGGCCTTCAAAAAAACTGAGATTACTTTTGTTGCGCGACAATATATTTCCCTAAATGAGTAATGTTTATTTATCTCAACATTCAAATTCCTAAGAAAAGATAAGAACGAGCTATTCGTCATGCAAAAACCACGAGGTACATTAAAACCCTTACAGTAAGCTAAAGAAATATAAGTTGCCTTCTTTCCAACTAGAGATGCTATACCAGAGCTGTTAACAATATCATGATAACTACATATCCACTTGTCCTTTTCTGTTACCATATCTCTCCTGCACCTAAAACATTATTTGACAAGGAGCATCGCCAGCAAAAGTCGATCACCAGGGAAAGGTAGTACAAGAAATGGACTATCACCTTCCTGGGTAACGTACACGATCTTCTGCTACAACGCTTCTTTAAGGTGTAAAGAATGTTATGCTATTTGGGAACTATTCTTTAAACTTAATGGACTTTAGATCTTTAGATAAAGTAGTAATTGAAGTATCATATATTGGCATATTATAATGAGCAAGAATTTCTCTAAAAATTCTTATGCATCGCAACCTTATATAATGTCTCTCCTCAATATGCTCGGGTATAAAACCAGCTATTTTGATAAGATATTTTAGCTTATTATCATTTTTAGACAACTGTGCTTTTTCTAATAAAAATTGTGAGAAATATTTTTTTAATAGTATTATTTTAATTGCAGAAATTTGTACATTCTTGATTACATATTGTAACTGTTCTTTATTATGATTGTAGATTTTACATACGTTTTCAATTTCTTTCTTGAGACCCTCCGGTGTCTCAAGGTCTCCCTTTTGCAAATTTCTACTCGATAAAAAACCATATTCTTTAATAAAATTATTTATATCCGCTGACGTTAAATGTCTTTCTAGGTATTTCTTAGCTAAAAGAAGGAGTTTTGAAAGTAACACTCTTCCATTACTGTATTTAGGATAGCTGAACAAAATCCCTAAAACGTAATTCCCCTCTTCCTTTCTATCCAAAAACTTAGATATCAAAGAGCTAACATATGCATATGGAAAACAAAACTCAATTTTATAAGATAAATACAGGGTCAAATCTTCGAAGGTGTGCTAGACTTAGTTGAAATTTGATGTAGCGGCTCCTAAAATGGTAAA
>DYHK01000005.1:0-1274 GCA_020724205.1 Candidatus Aenigmatarchaeum sp.
ATATCAAAATTAGAATCCATAAGATTTGGAGAGATAAGAACTGCATCCTCAACACCATCATTTGTTACATCTATTAAAGTATAAGGCTTCAAAACCTTAGATTCTCCTTCTACAATTCTATAAAACATAAAACCAATTCCCATAGCATGAGCTCCGGCTAATGCAATTCTTTTAAACTTGTCTTTAAAGTTTCTTTTCATATATTTTCCTATTCTTCATCATTTTTAAACCTTTCCATTTTGTCACCACTAGAGAAACACAACAAACCGAAAGCTTTTTATACCCCTTATTGATGTTTTCAGTATCAATCAATAGTAAAAATGACACAAACACTAGAAACACTAACTGAAGAAGAACATTCAATGCTAGATACAGCCAAAAAATTAATAACTCTGGCAACAGATTACCTAAATTCTCCAGAATATAATCTTAATTTACCAATCTATCAAACTAACTAAAATGAAAACAAAATTACTAAGCTCAATACTAATAGCATTATTCTTAGTCTTAACAATCCAATTTGTCTCTGCAGAGATAATCTGGTCTCAACCAACAGGAGTTCCTTTCACTATAGTTAATAGTTCTAACAACTCTACAGAGCTTATAGTTAATATAATCAAGCCAGTATCAAAAACATACTTTACAAAAATAATCCCTATAGAAGTTAGAATAAACAAGATAGCCTCGTGCTCATACTCTTTAGACAATAAACCATATGTTTTCTTAGGTAATGGAGATTACTTATCAAGCTCAGTAAATGTAACAACTAATGGAGACCATAATATTAAAGTTCTATGTTACGCAGACTCTCAAAGCAAGCTAGAACAGGTTAATTTCAAGGTAAAACCAAGAACAAGTACTAACCCCTACATAGACTCAGATAACGAATACGAAGAAGGCCTATACAACCCTCTTTATGGAGACTGGGTGTGTGTTAATAACAAACTTCAAAGAGATATCTTAATTAATAATGTCTTATTTGATGTTGAATATGGACAGGTTTGTGGCCTAGAACTTCCGCCAACTGAAAAAAATGATCTTAAGATAAGATTATTCTGGCTTTTAGCACTTATCTTCTTCATACTTATATTAATTGTATTAATCCTTATAGCAATGCTCTTGATTTCTAGAAGATAAAATTATACAAAGTTAGTTAAATAATCAACAACAAATTTCCTCAAGGAAATTTTAACATTTACCTAAGTTATTACCTATTATCAACATCATTTAACTTATAGATTTTAGTTTATTTACACACTGGTTCCTGGATTCGT
>DYHK01000005.1:1284-1635 GCA_020724205.1 Candidatus Aenigmatarchaeum sp.
AAAAACCCGGTGGAGGTTTTTACACATCACATAACTTTTATAAGTAAATTAATTCTATCATTTTTAGACATAAGTTTCTAAATGAGTCTAGGAAGATTCAACAAAGAAACAGTAGGTTTTAGAAGGGAAGTTTCGTAAAAGAAACCGTAGGTGTCTTTTACGCGGGAGTGCCGGAGCGGTCAAACGGGATGGACTCAAAATCCATTAGCTTAGTGCTTACAGAGGTTCGAATCCTCTCTCCCGCATTTAAGCAACAACTGATCCAGAATTTGAATTAGATATAGTATACTCATAATACTTTGCATTAACTTTTTCAACATAATCTTGAGTTTCTTGAGGTAAAAAAGTTTT
>DYHK01000005.1:1645-9265 GCA_020724205.1 Candidatus Aenigmatarchaeum sp.
TACACTGAGAATATGTTTTACCATTACATTCATTTCTTACCTTTCCAACACCAGCATTATAAGAAGCTAAAAAAAATTCTATAGTTTGAAATTTATCAACAAAATAAACAATCCTCATATAACAAGTCCCATAATAAACATTGGATTTTGGATCAGTTAAAATAGTGTTGAGAGAACCAGTCTTTATATTAATATTGGAAGCATCAGCACAATCAGCATTATCTCCTCTTTGTAAAACATCCTGATAAGCAATATTTGTGACTTGCATTAAGCCTATAGCTCCTTGAGAAGAAGTACTGGACGGATTCCAGTTAGATTCTACATCAATTATAGCCCTTACCAAATCAGCATTAACATTATTTGCTTCAGAAATTTCATTTACAATTTCTAAGTACTGGGCCTCATTCCCACTTCCACTGGATGCTGTAACAACTCCCCTACTAGAATCTATAGAATTATCTCTTCTATACTCTATAAAATTTCCAGAGTTTGTACCTGTATTAGAACTTCCACCAGTTTGAGAACAAGATAAAAATCCATAATAAGTATTATCGCTTTTTATTTTAGTAATAGTTATATCCTGTATTTGAACACTATTCGAACCTAGCTTACTACCTCCAATAACTTATAAATTATCTCCTGATCGTGAAGTTACAATATCACAGTGTCCTGGACTTCCAGCTTGCAAATTATTAAATGTAGCTGGACATCCACTATCTCTACAATTACATAAAATATCTCCAACTTTTATATTATTTATACTTTGTATATCATAAGCATTACAACTATATTTTCCAGGATTGTCTCTAATTTGAGTAAAATATTGTGAGTGTGAAGCACTAAAGGGAAAATTCAAGGCAGCTCGTTTCACAATATAAGATATAAAAACTCCAGACCAAGGAGTACTTTTACAATCCCAACCACTTCCAAAATTAACACTGTCATAATACTCTTTTAAGATAACCTTCCCCTTGCCACTGCATTCATCCAATTTCCCTTTTTCCCATCTTTCATACTCTTCAATTGCTAATGTAACTAAAATATTGCCTTCCTCTCCAGGCTTTATATCCTCTAATCTATCGGGAGTCTCAGTCTTAGTCTTAACAATAGTTGATTGATGCTCCAACCAAGCAATCTCAGCTCTAGCAGCATTTATTTTTGCCTTGTAATAAATCACAACTCCTTCCTGTCGTGGGCTTAAAGGAGATAACCTTAAATCATTAAAAGAATTTTCAATTACATTTAACCTATTATATATATCTTCAGCATTTTCAAAACTATACTGATTAAGTTTAATTTCTCCCTCAACTTTAATTAAGTCCTTTACTGTCTGTGAAATCTTAGCATTAAACTCCTCCTCTGTCATATCTCCTCCAGTCTTTTCAGCATCTTCTAATTCTTCTTTCAAAGCATCAAGCTCTGAAATTGTCTGATTCTTTACTCCAATATTCTCTGAACTAATTGCTCTATCAACACTCTCTCTATCAAGCCAGCATCCAATCTTACTATCACCACAATAACCTACACGTTGCCACCTATCAGGTTGAGTTCCCTCTCCAGGATTAGCAGTTCCACAAATTCTTATTATTCCTCTACTATAATCCCTAGGTGTAGAAGCCTCTTCAACACCTGCCTGTATATTAGGATTAATTAAAGCTAAAGCATTTGGATCTCCAGATACACAAGACTTCTCACTTGTTATCTGATTATTATTAATCTGTCCCTGAACATACTTATCTCTTAAATAATCTAAAGCAAAAGAAGTTGAAACCTGTTTAAACCCACACTCCTCCTTAGCATTTATTCTCACACACAATTGTTGATAATTTGAAGGAGCTGTAAAGTCCTTAGCTAAATCAACATACTCCCCACGGCCAATAAAACCAGTATCAACAAACACACTTCCAGTTCCCTGCACTCCTGCAAATCCAGGAGAGTCTTTTAAATAAACAGAATAATAAACTCCCTGATCATTTCCTGCAAATATATGATAGTAAACCTTGTAATGTGAAATCGCATTTCCTGAAACAGCATCACTCTGCTTAATCTCAGTAAACCAGGCTGAAAACTGGTAAGGAGAATCAGGTTCAATCAAAGTCTTAAACTTATTAGGGAATCTTAAAGAGGTAAATGACTTACATATAGGAGTTCCAACCTCTTCAGTACTTCTAACTCTAAATGCTCTCAAAGAATTCTCAGCATAATAATTCTTAAAGTAATCAATAGAATTCTGCATATTACTCCACGCATTCTGAACAGTAAGATACTCTCCACCTCCACGAGTACCACGGCCAGTTGCACTCTCTAATAATTTAGGAAGTAAGACATTTACAGCAGGAGAAATCTGCTTCCAGAAAAACTCACAAGTATAAATTGCAGTTATCTCATCACAAATTCCAACATACCTTCCAGAATTAACATTCTCCTGTAAGCAATCTCTCGAAGCTTTTAGTATTGAAACATAATTATCTAATCCAGCTTGTATTCCAGTTAAACAAACAGGAATTGCAATTCCCTCTTTTGCATTAGGTAAACAAAGTAAAGCACTTCCAACAACTCCTGTCTGGACAACATCACTAACCTGATACTTTCCTCCAAGATTACACCTACTTGATGGACATATTACAGGATCACAAACATTAAACATTATATGACAATCAGCAGGAGACATAAAGTCCTGACACTGAGTTCCTAAAACATTAGGCGCAGAACTCCCAACAGGTAACTTCTTCCCATTAATAGTAACATAATCAGCTCCAGCCTTATACTGATTTGCAGCACTTCTCAAAGAACTCTTAGCTAAATTAACTAAAGACAAAGTCTTATCAGCACCTAATCCAGGGAACACATCTTGTTCTTGTCCAGTATAAACATTAAACTGCTGGCAAGTATCATCTCCTAACCCAGAACTAAACTCCTCTCTTCCATTCTCTCCAACATTACAAAGCCAGAAACTAGAAACCTCTCCAGATTCCTTGAAAGAACCTACCTGTCCTAAAATTCCAAGTGTTGGTTTTGTTGCAGCATACCATCCCTCATTAGTATTAATTGGAACAACTGCAGGCATTCCCTTGTAAGGATCTGTCTCATAATACCTCACCTCTGGATTTTTATAAACATTCTGATAGCTTCCCGCATCTTTGAATATCAAAGAAGGATACTGATCAATCAAAGCTTGTTGTATTGTAATACTTTTATCATCCTCTGGATTAATCTTGTTATTAGTTATTTCACTTCCAATATTTCCATCATCATTAACGTCATAAACACTCTTAATACGATAATAATTTTCATTATCTTTATTTAAAGTTACTAAATAAGAATTTCCCCTATATGGAAGCATATGTACAAATTCATCATTTCCATTTATTTTTGCCTGAGCACCATTATAAATTCCAGCAGTTGCTCCTTCAGGAACATTAGGAGCAGTATATGCTAAATTACCACTAACCTTCAAATTCTTCTCAACATTTTCAACAAGCGAAGCAGTCTTATCATATCCTTTTATTTGTTTTAAATTATCAAAAGAATCATAAAGTTCTTTTTCTCTTCCTTCTCTCAGTCTATCAACACTCTTAGTATTTTCATAAACCTCATAACTTGTAGCAATATCTCTTAACTGATCATAACCAACACTATCACACTTAAGATCTTTAAGAACCTCATCAACCTCAATTTTACGATCTTCATTTCCAACTTTTTTAGTAAATATAATATTTTTTCCACTCATTTTTCTTTTTAATTCTTCACAATATGCATTTCTAGCCTTTGAATAATCAACACTCTTTCCTCCGAATAATCCTTCAGAAGAACTCACAGCTCCAGAAGACTCTTCCAATCTCTTTATCTCATTATTAACATTAGTCAAAGAACTTGAAAATAAGTTTACATCCTGTTCAATCAAATCATTATTTTTTCTATAACAATCATCCAAAGAAGCATAAGGACCAGAAGCCATTCCCTTACCCTCGACAGGAACACCTCCATTACTAAGTGCTTCTGTACAAAGCTCATACCATCCTCCACTTCCCCTCATTACTTCCTGTCGAGCAATTGCCTTTCCACCAAGATTTCCAAACAAGTTCTTAACCTGTAAGGTAGCAGAGGTTGCAAAACACGCTGCCTTCATTCCAGTTACAACACTTGACAAAGAATCAGAAATATTCTGCCATCTTGCAATTGTCTCATTAAGTTTCTTAATTCTTTCCTGAGTCTGAGCAGGATTCAACTTAATTGCTCTCTTCTCAATTCCAATTGCATAACTTACATTAACCTCACTTCCAACATTTCTGTTTATAGGATTTAATCTAACTCGAGCAACACTCTCATAATTAATTGTTCTCACTCCAATCTCATTATTACATAAAGTCTTAGTCTGTCCAAGATCAATACTCTCCGAGTTCTTATTTAATTTATCTCCTTCCTTACAATTAACCTCAAACACAACTTTTTCTTTATCAAAATCACTTATTTTGATACTAGTATCACTACTTCCCTTAGAAAGAATATAATTTCCAACTCCAGAATACTTCTGAGTTTCTCCATTCAAACTTATCTCTAATCCAACCTCATCAAAACCAGGAGTCTCAATTTCCTGAAGCGTTAAAACATGAATCTCATTTCCTAAATCTAAAACATAACTAGCAAGAGAGGTATCAAATGTAAGCTCATTACTTAAACTCTCAACATCATACTTCTCCTTAAGTAACTCTTCTAACTCAAACTTTGTCTTATCCTTATTCTTTCCACTTGCAAGCTTAATTGCCTCATCCAAAGATTTCTGACCAATACTCGGTTTCTCTCCCTTCCTATCTAAATAAGCCTCTCCATCATAGCTTTCTGCAACATCCTTATACCCATCAACAGAATCCTTAAAATAATTTTCAAAATTATTACCCGAAGTATCAACACGTCCATCACCACTTCCTCCAGCCACTCCAGAGAAAGTAATTATAACATCAGAAACAAAAGTATTATCAGTATTTTCACCTATTTTTAATACTTTAGTACCTACAGGAGGATTAGATACTTGCTCTCCAGAAGAAATCTTTTTTCCATAATCCGATACATCAGCTTTTCTAGAAGCATCAAATCCATTATCATCAGAAGTAGAAACTACTATAATGAAATCTTCACCACTTACTAATTTTCCTTTATATCCTAGATAAATTTTATTTGCATTCTCTCCAGAAGTAGTATGAACTAAATCTCCTACCTTCACTTCTTCATTCTCCTCACCAACTTTTAACAAAACATTCTTCTGACTAAGAACAAGGTCAAACCTTTTTCCGTGACAATAAACCTCTGCTCTTCCTCCTCCATACCCATCTGAATCAACCTTATTTAACTTACATAACTTATCTGCAAAATCCTCTCCCTGATATACATCATACCTATTATTATCAAGAACAATAACAGCCTTAGGCTGAGGCTTATCACTATCAGTATAACTTAAACTACAACCTGCATTACAATAAAGTCCAGGAAGATAATGATTTCCAGAACTCTGCCCCTTTGCAACAGAAAAACTATCTATTCTATGTTCTGCATCAGAATAAACATCAACAACAGCTCCATTTCCATCCAAGCTTCTAAGTCTCAGGTAAGCCTTTCCATCTAAAAATCCATACTTCAAATACTCATTCTTCCACTCCTCATCACTTAAAATAGGAGTTCTCATCTCATTAGTTCCCATTCCAAAACCTAGTGGAACATCATAAGTCATTCTTAAAGTTAAATTTCCACTCAAGAACTCTGGCATAGAACTCTCATTAGCCTGCCTCTTCAAAACAATTACCAAATAACCAATATTATCTATGCTTGCAAGTCCTTCTACTCCAGGTCTTGTAGACAAAGCAGCCTTAGGTCTATAATAATAAACATTAGAAATTCCATTTGGAAGTCTCTCTCTTCCAAGAAGACTTATAGTCTTAATATAACTAGGATCAATCATTGGATTTGCCTGATAAGCCTGTAGCTTACAAAATACTCTAACATCTCTCTCCTCAAGTAAGTCACTTCTAACAACAGCAGGTGTGCAACCTCCCGGAGCTACCTGAACAACAAAATCCTGTCTTGCATTACAAACCTCTTGATACTCTCCAGGTGTTATATCATAAAATCCATAAACTCCTCCGCCACCATGGAATCCTGGCTGATTATACTGAACACTTGAAGATGAAAAAGAATCTCCTCCCTGTCCAGTTGTAAATGGCTGTCCAACTTTGTTTCCTCCCTCAAATTGCGCACTAACCAAACTTAAACTTAAAATTAAACTTACAAAAAATAATCCAAAGACAAAAAATATTTTTTTATTTCTTAACATTATAAACTCACCACCACTGTTGACGCATCATACAACTCATAATTTCTCTGCATCTGATCTAAACTTGTTGTAGCAGGGAAGACAGGAACATCTAATCTCAGGTTTCCAAACTCAGATAACTCGCTTGCAGAAATATAAATTCCTGTTTTTCCACCAGCAACTAGTGTATTTGTCAGAGTCTGAGCAGGAATATCTACATTAAAGCACTGTTCTTCAGTCTTTCCAAAAAATCCTAGTATTCCTGGAGTTGTTACCTGTGTACACTGCCTCGTAGAACTAGCAGGAATAACAAGAGAGCTTCCAGAAAATATCTGAACACTCACATTATAATAATCCTCGCTTAGCTTAACATTCTTATTCTGAGGATAAACAAGAGTATAACTATTTTTATCTCCACTAAATGTAACAACCGCAATTCCATTATCACTTCCTATAGGGTTAAACTTTACTCCATTTGTATAAATCTCAACTCCCTTCTCATACTGCTTATCTAAAATAATATTAGCCACTCCATCCCGATTAGTTGAAACATAATAAGGTTCAGCAGTATATCCCTCAGCTCTTACAACTACCTGTCCATTTATACACTGAGGAACCTTCGCATTCAACACAGAGTCACTTCCAGATAACTTAGTCTTTCCAAGATTACACCTAGTATTCAAACAAACAAAACTAACATCTGCCTCAACAGGATTAATCTCAGAATCATATGTATAAATATCAAGATCAGTATTCTTATAATTACAAAGATCATCTATACTTGAGTCTTGAACAGAATACTCATCACTCAGAGGAAGAGCATCTCGAGGAACATTTTTATCAACAACAACAGCTACAGGAAACTGGAAAACCTCATCACTATCATAAACCTGAACTAAAACAGGGAAGTAAACATCATAAACAAAATGATAAGGGACATAACAGAATCCTAAAACTCCCAATCCCTGCTCTAAACCAATAGGCTCTGCAATCAATAAAGAATCCTCAGCAGGCCATACCTCTACTCTTGATGGCCACCTAGTATCATAAATAAAATCAACTCCATAATTACTCTCACTATCTAAAACAAAATACCTATCCTCTTTATTATTGATAGTATAATAATCTCCCTCAACTTTCAAAGCCCCAATATTAGCAGATAATCCATTTCTAATATCTCCAACAACCTGATTAGCATCCCAGACTCTTGGAGAGCAGCTTATCTCAGCTCCTGTTACAGGAGCATAAGAATAAAGAGTATCAACAGAAAAATTTTCTAAAAATGCCTCATTCTTCTGCTTATTATAAATCTTAAG
>DYHK01000005.1:9275-13297 GCA_020724205.1 Candidatus Aenigmatarchaeum sp.
AAATCTCCAAAATTACTATCTACACTAGCACTATGACTTCTCTTTACAGAACTAGAACTATTCTCTCTTGCAACAGACAAATCCATATTAACACTAACATCAACCCTATTATCAAGAATATTTACACTACTCCTAATATTTTCAACACTAGGATTAACAATCAGTCCCTGAAGTCTAAACTCATCAAAGTTACAATTTCCAATTCTTGAATCTAAGAAAGTTTCCAACTGATTCTCAATCTCACTCTTAGAAGGAACTTGCTCCCTTACAATATTATTAGATGAAACATAATACCAATAAGGAATTCCATCTCCAAGAAAATCAAGCTGTGAAGAAAACGGAGCATACTCACTTCCTGGCACAAACTCAGGAGTCTCAATATAACCTCCTCTACTCTCTGCAATCTTCAATCCCTCAAAAGTTTCCTGTTCAATACACTCACTAAAAACAGTGTAAACCTCATCAAACTCTCCAGTCACTCCACGATTAAATATACTATCTCTGAAAACATAAACTAAAACAACTCCTGCAATAAGAACAATTGCTATAATAACAAATATAGTTATCTGACCTCTTTTTCCAAACATAAATTAAAAACACTTCCGCCGTATATAAATATTATTAAAATGAGAATTTCACAGAAAAAAGTAAGTAAAATAATATATCTCTAACAAATCTAAAATAAGTTATCTAAATCCTCATCCTTTAATCAGCTTACATCTAGTATTTAACTAGGGATTTTACCTATATTTACAGAAAAATTTCTAATAATCAATATATATGCTCTTCATGACTTAACTTATAGTCAAATATTTCATCATCTGAAAACCACAAAGCTAGCTCTTCTTTAGCATCTTCCTCATTCTCAGAAGCATGAATTAAATTATGTCCCTGATTATTTTTCTTTGCATACTCCTTGCTTGTATGGCTAAAATCCCCTCTAATAGTTCCTATATCTGCTTCACCAGGATAAGTAGAACCAACTATTTTTCTAACAACAGAAATAGCACTGCTCCCCTGAATTACCACAGCAATAATAGGTGAACTTGAAATATAATCTAAAAGATAATTTCTTACATGCTCTCCGTGCTTCTGAGCAATTGCTTCTTTATAGTGCCTACCTGCAAATTCCTTATCAGGTCTAACCATCTTCATACCAACAATCTTTAACCCTCTCTGCTCAAATCTCTTTAATATTTCTCCAACCAATCCTCTTTGTAATCCATCTGGTTTAATTAAAACAAGTGTTTTTTGCATCATCTTAAATATTATTCCTCATCACTCTTTTTCTTTTTTGCTTTCTTAGCCTTTGGTTTTTTCTCTTCAGATTTCTCTTCTAAATTTTCATACTCAACTTCTTCAGAGTCACTTTTCTCTTCAGCGGCAACATACTCTGTAGAATCAGAAACACCAATAGATCTTATTTCACATAATCCTAAAGGATATATCTTCTTTAGCTTAGCATTAAGCTCCTTCTGAAATTTGTTATTAATAATATCTAGAACTAAATTATCAAAACTCTTATTCTTCACATACTCTGTAATTGTCTTCTTAGCTTCCTCTCTTAAGGCAGCTCTTACAGATCTTGAGACTCTCTTTCTTGTAATCAAAAAAGGTTTTATCCTTATTCTATGATCCTTGCACTGAACTAAGAACGAATCTTCAACATAATCAGTTCCCTTTCTCATCATCCTTCTAATATAAGATCCAAGAAGATAAGCCTCAACAGGATAAGCTCTAGGTTTATCTCCTTCTAAAATAACTCTTAATCTTAATTCTAAATTCTTCCCTCTTAACTCCTGAGCCATATGAAGTTTTACAAACCTATCCTTAAGGTCTTCACTCTTAAAAGCTAAAAGCTCAATTTCCTTATTTATTAAAGGTATTTGCACTGGTAAAAATTTTTTTCTTTCTCCCGCCATTTTATTCTAATACAACCTTCCCTGATCTCTTTCCTTTTTTAGATTGATGTGACTTTTTACAAGCCTGACAAGTATATAAAAATACAGCCTTCTTAGTGTTTTTAGTCTTTCTCTTCCACTTACTAATAGCTGGTTTACTCCATCTTCCATGATTTCCAAATCCAATTGAAGCTCCTCTAAGAGCTGCTCTCTGCTTAGAACCTTTTTTTAAAGCTCCTCTATTCATACCTGTAGATAAGAGCTTTATCTTATGTTCAGTTCTCTTTCTACAAAACGGACAATATCTATTAGTTGCCTTTGGTTTTTTCATCTAGATTTAATTACTAATTAGGTTTTTAAACGTTATCCTTGTTTAATCTCTATAGAAGTTTAGGTCCTGTGGTCCAATGGCTAAGACGTATCCTTGACGTGGATGAGACCCAGGTTCAATTCCTGGCAGGACCAGTCATCTCTAAAAATATCCCTTTTAAATCTTAGGAATTTAATCTCAGGAGAATTATTCTTTATTTTTCTTTAATAAGTGCTTAATAAACCCCTTTCTTAACTTCTTTAACAAAACAGAGGTTAAAATGCAATCACCTAAAAACACCCAAACCGAGACACACCTAAAAATAAGGGCATCAAAGCCCTTATTTTCAAAGCCTCCTCCACACTCTTAACACTCCCTTAAAATTTACAATTCTTTGTATATTATATTAATTATAACTTATAATCACAAACATTCAAGTATGTCTTTACATTAACTTAACTCCATCTAAGATTGAAATAAACTTTAAAAACCGTCTTCATCTAATTAGTTCAAGCCTCCATAGCTCAGTGGTAGAGCGGCGGTTTTGTAAACCGTAGGCCGAGGGTTCAAAAATCTAATGAGATTAAGTTTTCAGGATATGAAAGTCCCTCTGGAGGCTTTTTTATTTTCAAATAAAAAATCATTATATTAACTAATTAATAAAAAAATTTAAGGTAAAAATTTCGACATTTCAATTTATTTAATCAACTCTCATTAATCTACACTCATCATATAACCTACTGATTTTAGCTACATTATCATAAAACTATAAAATAAAACTAAAATAAATCATTTCAACTTCACAGCAGTCCCATAAACAAGCATTTCAGAAGCTCCTTGCATTATAGGAGATGTTGTAAATCTCACGCCAACAACTGCATCAGCTCCAAGATCAATAGCCTCATTAATCATTCTATTATAAGCCTCATCTCTCGCCTGATTTATCAAAACAGTGTAAGTCTTAATCTCTCCTCCAACTATATTCTTAAGACCAGCAGCAATATCCCTACCAATGTTTCTTGCTCTTACAGTATTTCCTCTAACAATGCCAAGAGTAGAGACTATCTTCTTTCCAGGTACTTCAAAAGTAGTTGTTGCAATCATTTCACTCATATTATATCAAGATCTCTTCTCTTTATATTTCTTTATACTCTCTATGTGATTCTCTTTTCCAATGTCAATAATAAGTAAAATCCCAAAAATAATTAAAGGAATAGCATAAATCCATGTTATAAAATTGGTAAAAAAACCAGCAATAAAAAGCGCAATTCCTAATACAATAAATATCACTCCTGTTATAACTCTTGCCTTATCCATTAAATCCTAAGGGGTTTCAAGTTTAATAATTTAATCTTCAAGAACAATCTCCACCTTCTTACTCTCGCTTAAAATATCTGCAATTATTTTTGGAAGATTAACTATCTCATCTTTTTTATAAGGTCCAAGAGTCTCTCCACCCATTCCAACAAATTCCTCAACATCATCTGTAAACAAAACAAGTCTCATCTCATTTTCAGGATTATTCCCATTGCCAGAACTATTAAGTTGGGAATTTACAGTCTTTTCAGAATCTTGAACAGCCAAAATCATCTTATCAAACATCTCCTTCTCAAAGTCTAGCATGTTCTCAAAATCCCTCTTATTAATTCCTGTCTCAGAGGCCACAAAAACAAGTCCCAAAAGCTTCTTCTTCCTAAGCATCATAAGCTCATTAAAAATAGATATAGCATTCTCCATTTGTTTAGTAACTTTTAGATTTTCATCAGAAAAACCCTCATTTTGGCCAGAAATAAGCTTCTTCTTCTCATTAA
>DYHK01000005.1:13309-14540 GCA_020724205.1 Candidatus Aenigmatarchaeum sp.
TATATTCTGCTACTTCTGATATAATCTTCTTAGGTATACTCTGAAGTTGCTCAGAATACCTCTCTTTTCTTAAATAATCATAAAGGTCATTATAGGTAATCATCCTTCCACAAGAAAATCTAAATTTAAAACAATTATGGTTCTCATACACCATATTTAATATTCAAAATCTTTATAACCCTCTCTAATTTAGATAAAATATGTTCAAATTCTTTAAAGAAAAGCTCCAGAATATCTTCAAGGGAAAGGAAGAAGAGAAAGTTGTAGAAGAAAAACTAGACAAAAAGGAAAAAAAAGTAAAAGAAAAACAAGTAAAGGCAGATAAGAAACAAAAAAAAGCCAAAGAACTGGAAAAAGTAGAAGTAAAAAAAGAAATTGAGAAAGAGGAGATAATAGAAGAGCAAAAAGCTCAATTAGAAGAGGCAATAGAAGAGCTTGAGGAAAAAGTAGAAGATAAATATGAAAAGTCCTTAGAAGAACCAGAAGTAAAAAAAGAGAAGCAGAGCTTCTTCTCAAGGCTTCAAAGCAAAATAAGCTCAAGTGTAAATACAGTAAGAATAGATAAAAAAACATTTGATGAATTTTTTGAAAAGCTAGAATTTCTATTACTTGAAAACAATGTTGCCCTTGAAGTGGTTGATAAAATAAGAGATGACATGGAAAAAAGCCTAGTAAATATAGAAGTAAAGAAAGATAAGTTAGAGGAGGAAGTTAAAAATTCTTTAAAAGAAGCTATTTACAGTATACTAATAGAACCTGAAGATATTATAGAAAAAATAAGTAAAAAATCAGGAGTTTTCATCATATTATTCTTTGGAATAAATGGAGCAGGAAAAACAACTACAATAGCTAAATTCGCCCACATGTTAAAACAACACAAAATCTCAAGTGTTCTTGCAGCAGCTGATACCTTCAGAGCTGCTTCTATTGAACAGCTAAAAAAACACGGAGAAAATCTAGATATAAATGTAATACATCACACCTACGGATCAGATCCAGCAGCAGTAGCATTTGATGCAATAAAGCATGCTCAAGCCCATGATATAAAAGTAGTTCTCATAGACACAGCAGGAAGAATGCACACGAAAGATAATCTCTTAAAAGAAATGGAAAAAATTGTTCGTGTAACAAAACCAGACATGAAAATCTTTGTAGCAGAAGCAATTACAGGAAATGATGCAACAGAGCAGGCAAAGGCATTTAATGCCTCAGTTGAACTTGATGGAACAAT
>DYHK01000110.1 GCA_020724205.1 Candidatus Aenigmatarchaeum sp.
CATGCTTAAAGTTTCTAATCCATAAGCTGAAAAGTTAGTTGTCTGCTTATTAATCCAGTCTAAAAGTTGTTTGTGATGGGGATTAAGCGTGTTAAACACGATTACTTTATGAACATATTGTTTCATATTTCATCCGTCCTAACTGATACAATCCTTCTACTGTAGCTGTAATTGGATTAGATACCATAAATGCATTAGGGTATTCCTCTTTAATAACTGGATATGCTTCTTTTCCCCATCCACCAAGTACCATTACAGAATCTTCCTTGCCCCACTTGTTTTTCAGATTGGCCAATACTTCCTTAGTTTTGAGTGCAATGTTCATGTTTTCGTATGACTTACCGCCGAAATTAAAAGTTCCGCTATCCTTATTGATGAAACGTTTGTTATCTACAGAAAAATAATTTACTGTTGTACTCCCAAAGTCTAACCCTCTTATAAGTCCTTCTCGGCCATAACTAAAAATAGCACTTGCACCTCCTGGGGCTACTTCTAAATTCCTTATCAAACAAGCGTAATCCTCACTATTGATTCGTATGCTATGAGTGCCTATTATCATATCTTTTAAGCGTTTCTTTTCCTCTTCTGTGTGCTTACTTATAGGAGTGGATATTATAAGGTCAAATACCTTTTCGCCTGTTAGAGAGAGGGCTAAGAGTAAGTTTATCAATGTTTCTGTATGGGCTTTAGATACGTCACTATTGAAGAATCCTGCACCTATTCCCTCGTCTTTTGCCAATGTTCCGCCGATATAATTTTCTCCTTTATAACGGATAGTGAAATCATACCGCCTAGGTTTGTTTTCTAAGTTCATTATCTCGTATGTGTATAAAGTAGCAGGAAATACTTCAATTTTGCTGTTATAAGCTAGTTTGATTAACGTCTTACCTAAGTCACAAGTTACTAACATATAATCCTCCTTTCATGTAGTCAAGTCTTAACCTTGTTTACCTTTCATGTAGATTAAGACTAGTAGGAGTAGTCTGGATTGGATTTAATTATCCTTACTAAGTGTCTTAATTCTTTTTCATTTGCGTTTCTAATCATCCTTTCAACACTTGAAGGATATAAAGAGATTCCTTCCTTTTTGACTGTTTCATCACCGCTAGGCAATAAGAATATGACGATATACGATACGACTAAAAAAGCAACAAATACTGCAAAAGTTTCTAATGTCTGCAAAATAAATTTCTTCCTTAACTTAAAGTGATTTTCCCCTTTGTCTTTAGTACAAGTAACTCTTGCGTCATTTGCCTTGGTTATCATGTACGTTATATGTATATTCGCCTAATTTTAAAAAATATCTTGTCTATAAATATATTTTATTTATTTTTTAATATAATATATTGATAATTTAATCTATATTAGCTATAATAGAGAAAATGGAATATTATAGAGAGGAGTGAATATAATTATAATTTCGGAGGAATTACAAATGCTTATCTCTAAAATACCGGTCGTAATAATGGATAAAGGTTTTAAACAATATGAAATTGCAGAACAGATGGAAATGAGCCCTCAACAATTCAATGCAGTTGCTAAAGGAAGGGCAAGAATGAATATAGAGAAGTATTTTAAACTAGCTAAGATACTTAATTGTAAAGTAGACGATTTATTTATTTATAAGGAGGAATAATGAATGGGAACAAAAATAAAACATAATATAGTTTATTGCGATAAATGCGATTGGATTATTAATTCATCATTATGGTTTTACTGTCCTAATTGTGGTAAAAAACTTAATATGTCAGTAGAGTCTGAGGCTTATAAAATTTTAAGAAAAAAATTAATATAAAAAGTTAAAGAACAATGATACAGCATTCTAATATAAATGAGAGGAATAGAAAAGTAACTAAGCGACCAAGAAGGT
>DYHK01000111.1 GCA_020724205.1 Candidatus Aenigmatarchaeum sp.
CTATAAGTTGTTTAGTTTCTGCTCTTATCGGAGTAATAATTAGCCTAATAAGTTTAAACAAAATATCACCAGATTTTTTGATTGGACATTTCTGTAATAATTCTTCGTGGAAAATAAAGGGAGTTGATTTACTTGCTAAAATTTTAGGTGCACATACTATAATCATAATAATTATTGGATTAATTGTGTGGGCTTTATTAAATAAAACTGAAAGGGGAAAAGAATTACTTGATTTACTAGATTAAAAAATTATATAAACTCTTATTACTTTATTCTCTTATCAAAGTAAATTAAAGCGTTCTCATACGTGCCTGTCTTACGGTCAGGGCGTTCATTTTTTATCATTAGTAATCATTGATATAAGGTTCGATTCCTTGTTTGTCATCAAAAATCCTGCAGTATTTTTCATTTTAGTCTTCAACAACCTTTGTCTTCATTTTACATTTCTCTAGTGCTTGTTTTTGATCTGAAGATATTGCTCTTCCAAAAATAGAGAATTGTTCCTTAAAAGGAAAATTAGACAAAGGGATGTTACATGAATTATATTCTGGCTCTTGAAGATATCGGCTAACATGAAAAACAGGCTCTTTACTCAAATCTCTAAAAACTGAAATATCAAGATTTCCTTTTAAATCCCTGTGTTCAGAAATTTTGAATAACTTTAATTCATAATTTTGTTGATTATACATATCTCTATCAGTAAAGGTTCCATTAATGAGATACGGTCTTTCCCATTCCCACTTTCCATAAACGTAGTCTCTCTGACTTTTATGAGATAAGTGTAAGAAAAATTCTGTCAACATTCCGTTTTCATCAACTAATGGAGCAATTTGCTCTTCCTTCCATATAATGCTATGGTTTTGTGTCACTCCCTTTTGGCTTGGGATACTTAAATCCGAATAATTACGGTATACAAAAATATTTCTATATCTCCCTAAACTAAAATTATCTTCCAACATTTCCAAAAGACTCACTTCCTTCTTTCCATCTATTTTGCGATGTGCATAAAAACCTTCCCAGGGATCTTTCCTTAAGGAAAGGGGTATGTAAACAGCTCCAGAGTTTATAGTAAAATTTTCTCTAAAGGATTCAATTAAATTCTTACTTAATTCTGCAAATTGAGCCTCTTCTTCGAGAAGAAGGACTCTTGCTGTAATTACTTTTTCTCCTAGGGAGTCTCTTTCTTGTTTAAATTGTTTTATTCTTTCTTGCCAATCCATAAATAATCCACAAGATTTACCTAATTATAGTTTATACATATTAAACATATGCTACATACGAAAATTATAAATACCTTATTTTCTAAATAATACTATGAAAAGAAGATTAATATCACAAAGAGACTCATTAACTCTAACTTTACCAAAAGAATGGGTAAAGGGAAGAAATTTAACTTCAAAAGATGAAATCGAAATAATAGTAGATAGAAATAGCTTAATAATCAACTCAGATAAGAAAGAAAGTAAAAAAGAGTTTACGTTAAATGTTTCAGATTATTCTGAATCTTTTATAAGAAATCTTCTTAATCAGGCATATATGCTATCTGCAACAAAAATCACTATCAATTCTAATAAGAAATCTAAATTAATACTATGTGAAAAATTAAACTCTTTATTTTTAGTAGGTTTTGAAGTAACAGAAAAAACAGAAAATAAAATTGTTTTAGAATTATTAACAAGTTCTTCAAAAGAACATCTTGACCAGTTTATACTCAAAATATTTAATTTCTTAGATAGTAATTTTATATTTTTAAAAGAAAAATCAGTAAATAAGAATAAAGACATTTT
>DYHK01000112.1 GCA_020724205.1 Candidatus Aenigmatarchaeum sp.
CAGCTCTCGATGCTCAAAGATGGCTTGAAGAACACGAACTCGAGTAAAAAGAATATTAAGGAGCGAAGAAATATTTAACCTCTTCGCTCTAATTCCAACTCCTTTATTGCTATTCTTTCCTTATCTCTGCTTCTGCAAGGAATTATTTCTGAGCGCTTTCTTTTACGTGAACTTTTCTGGCAACAAAGTGAGCTACAATTGCTCCAATACCTAATCCTAAAAATGTAAACCAAACACTGTACACCGGCTCGTTATCCCAGTATTTAGTACCGTCTTCCCAGTATTTGTAGCCGAAGAAATAAATTCTATCTATAGTGTTGCCAATAATTCCGAATGCAACAAGAAATAACATTATTATTCCTCCTTTAAGCAAATAGTAACCATTCCTTTTTACTATTTCTCTTGTACGAAGCAGCTCGAACATTTGTTCGGTTGAAAGACCCTTTTCAATCATCATTTGTTTCTCTCTCGATTTGAAATATAAAGCTAATGTGATTATAAGACCTGCAACGATGAAGAAAATGATAGGGATAAATACTGCTACTACTTCAGGCATGACGTTTCTCCTTTTATTTTCTATTCCTTATGACTTTTATTTTGCTTTAATGGTTACAAATTATTTCGTTTATTGCACCATCTGTTATTAATTTGTATAACCATTACAATTTCTAAGTATTTTGACTAATAATGACTTATAAGAGGTTACAAAATATTTTTATAAATAAGGTGTAACCTTGTATTATTGGTTAAGGTCTAAAAAAGTGATGAAAAATTTATCTGATGTAGAAATAATTGAATCTGTTAACAGGGGCAATCATCAGGATTTCTCGCTGTTAATAGACAGATACAAAGACAAAGCATTTTCATTGTTGAACAGGATGCTAAAGAATGAAATGGATGCTGAGGAAGTATTACAGGATAGTTTTTTAAAAGCATTTAATTCGTTAAAGAACTTTAGATATGAAGCAAAATTTTCTACTTGGTTTTATAAAATAGTTTTTAACTCTGCATTAACAACTATCGCGTCAAAGAAAAGAAAAATTGAACAGGAAATGACCTCATATGACGAGGTTTTTGAAATCGGTTCTTATGATAATAGAATTTATTCTACAACTGAAAATGCTCAGGGTTATGTTCTTAAATTGGTAGATAAACTTCCTTTAAAAAATGCACTTGTTACAATTCTATTCTACGTGGATGGTTTGTCATTGAATGAAATTAGTCAGGTTATGGGAACTTCCTTGGTAAACACTAAAGTACTGCTTCACAGATCCAGAAATGCGCTGCGGGATCTTCTTCTAAAGCATAACTATCAGGAGGAATTATTATGAAAAAAATTACAGATGAAATACTGAATGATTACATAGATAATCAGCTCGATGCCGCATCAATTAAGGAATTAAAAATAGATTTAGAACAGAATGAAGAAGCTCTTAAAAAATTGAAAGCGCTTAAAGCTGTTGATAATTCGCTCAGAAATATTTCCATAATTCCGGCTCCTGAAGGATTTACCAGCAGATTAATGAATATAATAGCAAAGAGTTCGGGTAAAGTTGCATCCAGGGTCAGTTATTTCTTTGTTTCAGTAATTGGTTTTTTTACAGCTCTTCTGCTTACGGTAATGGGATTTGCTTATTATTCTACTTCTAAAACAAATCCGGTAATTGATAATAATAAATTGCTAAAAAATATTTCAGACTACGTTCCCGAATTTGTTACAAGTCTTCAGAACTTTTTTACTAATCAAAATATAACTGCTGCCGGAATGATCCTTACAATTTTAT
>DYHK01000006.1 GCA_020724205.1 Candidatus Aenigmatarchaeum sp.
CTCTCGAAAACCACCAACCAGTAGCACAAAATGGAACTTTCCCACAATATCTTAACTATTTTAGCTCTTCTGAAAGGAAAAATATAATATGTGGTTATGGAAAAGATAATCATCTAACAAATATTGCAGATCTTGGATTAAACTGTACATTATCTTACAGAAATACCTCAAGAGGAGAAACATCAACTTGTAGGTGTAAAAATATATAATCAATACGGCTAAAATTCTATAGGACATAAACTTTTTCAACAATCCTCTTTCTTATTCCATTCACATCCAACTTCCATACCAAGATTAGGGATACTTCCAGTATATCCTGCTTTAATTTTTATTCCACATTTTCTTTCCCTAGTAATTTTACATTGTGTCTTATAGCTATAAGGCAATTGTCTAGAGCTAATTTCTCTCTTTAAACATACTTTTGTCATATCTATTAATCCTCCTTTTGATTTATACATAGCTTGACCTATTATTATGTCCTCCACCTATAAAATAAGCTAACTCACAAAATAGCCATAGCCCAACTAAACTAACTGTCCGTAACCAATATCCAGATATTAAACCAAAGATTAAAAAATAACCAACAAACCATAAAAGACCTAAAAAAATTAGTATTATAATTAATCCTCTTATGAAAGGGATATCCAATTCCTCTAAATAATCATCTATTTTTGAAAATCCTTTAGTAATCAATAAATTGTCTAATTCCATTTTAAATTAGTTAATTAAAAATAAAGAGTATTTTGATTTTTCTATACTATAATATATATGTTGGAGAATATAGGTATGATATAATTATTAAGTTATCATAACAAATGAGTTAACTTTTTTAAACCCTTCTCTCCCATATCTCCCCCTTCCCTCAAAAATCTTCCCACACTTACTAACATCTTCACCGAAGGGGAAAACCATAAAATCATAAAGTTTTTAAGCATAAAACAGGTAATATAAATATGTCTAAAGAGCTAAAATACGATTATGATGGTGATTTGGATATCTTACATGTCTATAATTCTGAGATATCTAATGGGATAAAAGGTGGAATTACTTACGGAAGTTTTAATATTGACATAGGATATGATGATAAGGTAGTGGGTATAGAGTTAGAGGGAGCTTCAACACTTCTTAATATGCCTGAAAATACACTATCAAACCTAGATAGTGTAAATATGATAACAAGAAAAGTAGGGAATATTCTTTTTATAGGCTTTACAGTTATAAAAGGAAAACAAACATCAACTCTACAGGTAAATGTCCCTATGAATTCTATGCCTACGATGATGTCTAAATAGAAAGGCCATACTTTCTTTTAACAGCTCTTTCAAGGTTTCTATATATTCTCATAGCTGAAAATATTTTTGGAGGATTTTCATCAAAAATATAACTTATCTTAACAAATACATTTTTACTTTCTTCGTAGCATAATGTATATGTATTTCCCTTTGCAGTTTTTCTCTTAAATCCTCTTTTTATAATACTCTTCCTGTAAAATATCCCTTTTAGCTCTTCTAAACCAATGCCGTGTCTAGGTTCACTGTTGTATGATTGAGTAAACTTATCTCTAAAGTAGTATTTGTGGATTTTAAAATCCTCAAATTTAAGCTCGGAAAGAATCTTTTTTATCTTAATAATCTCATCCTCAGAAAGAACTATATTTTCTCCCTCTTCCATTATTAAGTAAAAGAAATAGTTGTTTAAATAGACTTCTAAAAAATTCTCTTTGTCTAAATGCATCAAAGAAACCCTAAAACTCTAAGAATCTTCTTCGATGTCTCTTTACCTCATCATACTCTCAAACTCATTAACATCATCAGACCTTCCTACCACCTTATACATACTATTTGTTTTATAAGGAGAAAGATACTTTTTTATAACTATAACAGGAGGATTAGCAACAACATAAACTTGAAGATATTCATCCTTTTCAATCAAACTTATTTCATGTCTATCAATAAGCCTCTTTATCAAAGGCCAGACCCTCTCCTCACTTACTCTAGAATCATACTCTCTTACTTCATTTTTCATAAATCAACTACAGCATGATCTCCAAAATCATACTGATATCCTCCCATATTGTTAAGATCGTGATTTATTATAGCCTCAGTTTCTATCCTGCTTACACTAGTGCCTAATCCTCTATATCTTGTTGGAATTCCGTTATGCTTATGTATCTCACTAAAATCACTAAACCTAAAATATGCAATTCCTCTTATTCTATTTTCAGCAGAGGCAAGAGCCACTGGAAATATAACAACACCTCCCTTATTATTCTGAACATACAGACCATTGCAGACAACTTCTTTTTCTAATAAAAAATCAGCTCTGCTGAATCTTCTTCTAAGCTCATGAATATTAGGTCCCATCTAAACAACTCCTAAGAACTGATAATTTTTACCAGCTCTTCCCAAAAATTTAGAAATATACTCTTCAACACTCTCTCTTTCCATGCCTGTAGGATTATTATAGAAATTTACAATTCTATAATCGTCACTTACCTCTCTTGGAAGACTTCCATCAGAATTCTGCATAAACACAATATCTCTTATCAAGCCATTATTTCCAAGCTGAGTAAGAAATATAGCATATCCTCTTCTCTCACTTCCCCTCTCCTTTGCAATAATTACTTCAGAAACACTTCCCTGAGATACAAGAGGATTTGACCTCTCCCTGAACATCCCCTCAAGCTTCTCCCTGCTTATTTCCATAAAAAAATCTCACTTCTCTTGTTTTTAAGCATTTGTATCATTATTTTTATACCAGGAATTAAATAAAACCTCGTTCATCTCGCTTTCAGAGAATAACTTGAACATAAGACTCTTCATCCCCTTTTTTTCTCCCCTGACCCTGTATAAAATAAATCTCTCCCCTGAAAAATACTTGCAATATCCCTCTGAAGAAACTACAACACTTACTTCTTTACTAGTCATAGTAAATATATTATACCTTCTTCCTCTTGATTTAATAGATGGAGAAATAATAATCTCAGGCATCTCATTATTTACAGTATAGATGTCAGCAGGAACACTTGCCAGAAGCTTCCTGATATCTTCCTCTTCATCTGAATCAAATCCACATAACCTCCTAATCTTATTCCTCATTTTATACTCTCCTGAAGAAGCTCAACAAGAGTTCTTTTAATTTCATCTAGAGGAGTTTTAAATGAGGAAATCTCAATAGTCCACGAGACAGGAACATCTGCAGGAGATCCTCCTCTTGAAGTAAGCAGTGCATTTGACTTAATACTAACATCTTCTGGAGTCTGAGCATAAATTATCGAGTAGGGGTAATCACCTGAATCACTTCTAGGAATATCAAGAATATAATAATTATCACTCACATATTTTCTGAATGAATCATAGACTTTAGCAGAAAGTTTTTTCCTACCTCCAAGTCCTAGCATAGAGATAACACTTATTTTATCTTTATATCTTGGTTCTACACTCATTTCACATATTACTCCTTGCTTTCATCAAAGAAATCATCACTTACCTCTTGAATTTCTTCAGTCCCACGCCCCACTATTCCCCTTACAAGGCCAAGATGTCTTGCTAAACCAAAAACTGCAAAAGAATTCTTGCCAGATATATTTATTCCTCCCCTATTACCCTTGCCGAATTCCACTCTTATTTTTTGTCTGTCAGGAGAATTAACAATATATGTTAAGGGCTCATTATAATTTATTCTTCTTTTCTCAGTTGCTCCAATCATAAGACTGTTCAAGGCCAATGAATACTGTTCAGGAGTTATCTGATTATACTTCAGACTTGTCCTTTGTCCTATTCCAGTTACCCTAAACTCTATAGTAGAATTAGTGCCATTTGAATCCTGATAGTCATTCATAAAATATTCTATAAAATGCTCATTTAAAAGAATTTATGTTATTTTTTTTCTTCTAATCTTCTCTCAAGATCCTCTATCCTTGCATTATACCATCTTTTCCCTACCTTTTCTCTTCTTTTCATTAATCTTTCCCAGGTCAGGTCTTCTCTAATTACTCTAGTACTGAACATCATGTTGAATGTTTCCATCATATAGATTTCAAAGTTTTTTTGAGATTGAGCCAGTCTGTCACTAACCGCATTTGGGACAAACTTAAATCCATGCGGGACATTTTTATGATAGGCTATAATTTCTCCATCAGTACACTCTAAATATCTAATAGATTTACCACTCAACATACTTCCTCTAAATTTTCTTCCAACAAAAACATGAGCAACCCCTCCAAATATTCTTGCAAGTTCTGTATAATCAAGATTAGGATGTTTTTCTTTAGTATCAGACTGACTTAAACATATCATTGGCATACTAGCCTTTATTTCTGAGAGATCTACTATTTCTTGTGAGAAATACTTTGGTTTCCCATCTACTTCTATTTCTCTATCAATTCCCCCTCCCCAATTTCTAATAAGTGCATGTAAAATCCCAAGATTTCTGGCCTTTTTAATATTGGGAGAGAATAAATCTTCTTGATAATAGGAAGATAAAGAGACCATTAGTCTTCCAGAAACTTCTTTTGAAACAATAATTTCTTGACTGTTTCTTGAATTGAAGGGGTAAATATTTAAAGATCTTAAGCCCCAAATTTCTCCCTCATTATCCTGAGCATAATCTTCCTCTCTCTGAGTCTGTAAAAGAGAAGTACCACTTATCGCCTTTTTTTCATTATAATAATTTTTAATAAAACGTTTAATTTGCTCTAATTCATATTTTGGATTCAAGGGAAACTGCGTTGCAAATAATCTCTGCATATTCCTCTCTCTTTTATATCATTTATAAGAATTATGGTAATTACAAACACAATCACAATAATGTTTTTAAGCCCTGAATTATTATTTAATAAATGGATTCAAGTGAAGCCTTCTTGCCACAATCTGCATATCAGATTTCTGATTTTACAGGAGTAAAACTTGAAACAAGAATTACTTCAGAAATATCAGGCAGTGGAAAACCAATAATTCCTGGTAAAATTTCAATGGTTGTTAAAACACCATCTTCTTACCCAGGATTAGAATGGACAAGCCCAGAGTACAAATCAATAGATAGAGATAGCCTAACACTTGTTGCAGATTTCAGATCAGAAAGGGGAAAGTACTGGCTTGCATTTTCTGCAAAAACACATGATGGAAAATCTATAGTTCAGTGCGGTGATGATGTTTATACTGATAGAACACTTGAACAAGTTGTTGATGATAGAACTTATGTTGGAAGACCAGTACAGCTGAACTTACTTGAAAACTAGCAATACCTTTAAAAATATCTTTATCTTATAAATTATAAAGAGTGTAATATGAACGAAATTCTTTTGGCAGCTATTCTTGGCGGTGTTGGTGGCCTCACTCGTGGCGTTGTCGGCCTGCTAAAAGCCTTATCACTAAGAAGAAAAATTCTATGGGGATACTACTCAATTACTGTTTTAATAGCAGTAATAATAGGAACCTTTGTAGGAATTATATTTAATTTTGACACGAGACTTTCTCTACTAGCAGGTTATGCAGGAACAGATATTCTTGAGGGAATATACAAGAGCTTTGCAGTCCAGAAAGTATACGTTTCAAGCTCTCCAATTGGAACAAAGAAGAAGTAAATATCCTAAAACATAAATAAAAGAGATCGAGTATGTTAATATAACTAAAGTCCATAAGTTATATATTAGTAATAATCTATTAAATTATATAAAATAAACTTTTAATCAGCAACATTTATAGTAGATAAGTTTGGTAAGGTTATATCATTAACATATCTTCCAAAAACTAATTATTTAAAAAGATAAATAACTTATATCATTAAAATAAGATGGCCAACAAAGATCTTATCAAATTTATTAAAGAGGCTAGAAAAAGAGGATTTGATGACTATCAAATCCGTGACCCATTACTGAGAAAAGGCTGGCCACTAAACGAGGTAGAAGATGCCTTCCAGGAGCTAAAGCCAAGAGTAAAATTCAAGAATAAAATTACTATATTTCTAGACTCAGATGTTCTAAAAGTTATTGAAAAAAGAGCAAACAAAAACCTAATGACTATAAGCGAACAGATAGAAGATATTATAAGAAGGTCAGCAGTAAACACATCTGTAAAGAAACCTACTCAAGAAAAGCTGGATGACATGCTTATCAGCTTATTCTCAAGAAGAAAGAGAAACACCTTAAAATAATTCTTAAGAAAAAGCCTTTGCTAGTTCTGCAAGCCCTCTCTCTTCTGGATTATCGCTTGAAAGAACTGTTAAACACTTCTCTTTTGGATCGTCAATAACAACATACATTCCAGGAGAGTTTTGATCCACATAAATTCTAGGATCTTTCTTACTAGAAGCTAAATGACTATTAGCGTCAGAAAAAGCCAAGCGTAAGTGCTCACTAACCAACTTATACACCTCCGGACTGATATGAAAACCATTTCCTTTTACATTTAAACTAGGATTAGTGTAAAATACTTCAGCCTTCATGGCAGATTATAAAATTTAGCCTTTAAAAGTTTAATTATATATAAAAATATACTTATCTCTCTCTTCTCAAATCAGAATTGGTCTTATTAAAACATATTGAAAATAGCTTGCTAAACTCCTCTACCTCTTCTTCAGTCACTTTTTTTATAGATTCATATTCCTCAACAAGGAGTTTTATATCATCTCTTTCTTCAGGAAAAGAAAAATCATAAAGCTCAAGTATAGCCTCGCACCTTCCAAGAGAGTGAACACACGCATAATGAGATTCTATTGCATGAGGAGAAATTTCTTCAGTCCTTATGTTTTTTACACCTACCATAGCATTCATAATTGCTCTTGTTCTCTCCAGATCTCCAATAGAAGTGTAAAATCTTGCCATTAAATCAGCCTTAGTCTGGTAAGGATTCATATAATTACACAAAAAAGAGTCTTATTAATCTTATTATAGATAAGAATATAAATAGAAGATTAAGATGTTTTATATGAAACTAGTCAAAAGAAACTCAATAAAAAGAGAGTTTAAAAAAAAGACCTTTTCAGTAAGGGAAATGGCTGAAATTACCAGAGGTTTAGGGGCAGATATCCACACACTAGGATTCCCAGATATAGAAAAGGTAGATCATCCAAATCCTCAGGAAAGATACAGTGTTCAATTCTCACAGCTTGAAAATTATCCAGCCATGACTACATCAGGTATAAAACCAGGTATAACAGGATTATACTCTACTCAAGTTTCAGCTCCATATGAAGATGAAGAGGGAAGATATCATTTTCCACAGCAAATACACTATAGATTTCACATAGCAGATGGCAATTTAATAATAAATCCTGTAAAATTTAAATCAAGATTACTTGAAGCTCTTTTTGGATAAAAAAGATATAAATATTTTTAAAAGAAGTTTAAATTAATTAATAATGAATACAGAAAGGGTGTATGTAAGACAAGGGGAGAGATATCCTATAACTCATAGGGTTAAAGGAAAGGAAGTCTTTCTAGACGCCTTATCCCTTGGAAAAGATAAAAACGGAAATGAAATTTTTCTAGATTGGGATTCAAAAATCAATCTTGATCCTAGAGGTAAAAATTATACTGAAATTCAGTTTTTCAAGTGCTACCCTTATTTTGAAGAGAGTAAGTTTCCTCAAGAGGCTATAAGGGGATGCCCTGTTATTGTAAGAGATGATAAGCCCTACATAGAAGTAGAGAAATTTCAAAGATCCTTGCCTCCGGAAGAGGCAATCTACCTCTCAAACTTCTTAAAGAAACATAAGGAAAATGATAACAAGAGACCTTAACTTTTCAATTTATATAGCATCTCCTCTGGGGTTCTCAGAAGCTGGAAGATTTTTTTATTATAATAAGCTAGTACCAACAATTATAGAAGAAGGATTTAAAGTAATTGATCCATGGGTTCTTACTCCTCAAAGTTATATAGAAAAAATAATTAAAATGCCTGTTAGTAAGAAAAAAATAAGAAAATTAAGAGAAATGAACGAGATTATTGGAAGGAATAATGAAAAAGGGATTAGAGCCTCTAATGGAATGATAGCTATCCTAGATGGCCAGGATGTTGATAGTGGAGTAGCATCTGAAATAGGAGTTACATTTGAACTAAAAAAGAAGATTCTTGGCTATAGAGGAGATTTCAGACTGTCTTCAGAAAATGAGGGAACACAGATAAATATTCAAGTAGGATACTGGATTGATAAATCAGGAGGAAAAATATATACCTCTCTTGATGATTTAAGATCCTCTCTTGTAAGAGAATTTATTAAATAGCAAGTCTAGAATATCCTAAAGTAAATTTTAACATTTCTAGAATTATTAACTTATCAAATATAACTAATTACTACTTAAAATTTACACTCTGGTTTTAAATTATTTTTATTAGATACTCCACAGCTTTCTGTGATTAGGAGCCTCATTAACATAAAAAGCCTCAATTTCACCTCTTAAAAATACATTTAAAAACACTCTTATTTTGCTTATTATATGGTATTAAAACTAAGTGACTACAAAAAGCACATAAGCATAGCTGTGATGGTTATTATAGCTGTACTCTTCATAAACTACATATACACTCACATAAGTGACTTCAAGCAACTAACAATAGCAAACCCTCTCTACATTCTTCCTCTACTAATCCTTGTACTGCTAAACACTATAACAAACGGAATTATAATAAAACTCTTCCTATATAAATATAAAATTCAAAGAGTGGTTTGGACTCTCAATTGTAACCTCTTTTTATAATACAATAACTCCTCTAAGAGGAGGAGCTTTTGTAAAGGCAATATATCTTAAGAAAAGATATAACTTTTCATATCTAGACTTCCTAGCCTCATTTTCAGGAGTCTATGTAATAACAATTCTAATGGCAAGTTTTACAGGTCTTATAAGTTTAATATTTCTTTACACACAGTATAATATATTCAACCCAATTGTTCTTGCAATCTTCCTGGCCTTTTTTATACCACTTTCAACAATAGTTCTCTTCTCTCCGGAATTTCCAAAAACAAAGAATAACTTCATAAATAACATAGTAAGAATACTTAACGGCTGGAATCTAATTAGAAAAAATAGAAAAACAGTGTTTTTAATCTCACTTATAGCTCTTACACAAATAGTTATTAGCATAATAAATACTATAATTGCCTACGGGATTTTTGACATTAAAATAACCCTAATTCAGGCCCTATTCCTTGTCTCACTAGGGCTTGTAACCATGGTTATCTCAATAACTCCAGGCTCTCTTGGAATAGCAGAGGCTGTCTCAGTCTTCTCAGCACTTGTTATTGGAATAACACCTGCACAATCACTTACAGTTGCACTCTTCACTAGGGCTGTTTCACTTCTTGTGATACTAACTCTTGGCCCGCTATTTTCATACATACTTCTCAGAAACAATAAAAATGAAAAACCTCAAAGAAAACCTCAGAAGCATAACACAAAATAGTTTTATTCAGTTGCTTATAATTTACATTATCTTACTAGGAATATTTGCTCTAGGCTTCCTTTCAGAATACACTCTTCACATGGAAATCTTTGCAGTTATTCTTGGAATTCTAGGAATATCAATAATTTCAAAAACCTCAGAAGATCAAAAAGAAGGAAAATTTCTTGAAAATAAAACCCTTTACTACTCGCTTATAATCTTCTTGCTACTCCTAATCCTTCTCTCAAGAGCAATTCCTTATATTGGGAATGACATTCCAATGGGATACGACACTGGAATGTATAAGTATGCTATAGAATACGGGCTTCAAAATCAGGACCTCTGGGTTTTAAGTGGAGTAGAGCCAGGTTTTCTCTACCTAATGACTCTCCTAAACCTCTTTCTCTCAACAGACTTTATTCTTCGCTGGTTATTCATACTCTTCAATGTCCTCCTAGGCTTCTCAATCTTCCTTACAACAAAGGAATACTTCAATAAAAAAACAGCCCTAATAGCTCTCACAATCTTCACCTTTTCAATAATTCAGTTTAAGGTCTTTGAGTTTATGTATTATAAAAACATCATAGGAATAATCCTCTTCCTCTTCTCAGCATACTTCATAAAAAAGGAAAAAAAGATGCTTTTTGTGCTTTCAGGAGTCTTAATAGCAATAATTCACAGACCAACCTTTTACCTTTTTGGTCTCTCTTACCTTATTTATGCCCTTTCATCTCCGCTAAATTTTAACACTAAAAAATACAATAAAAAATTATTACTAACAAATATCATTCTAGGAATTTCAATACTAGTAATCTCCTCACTATTCTATATAGGAAAATTCTCCCCAGCAATCACTAACCTAATAGAGCCAGTCTTCATAGGATTTATTCAGACAGGAGAGTCTCCAGGAACCTTCATAAGCTTTAAGGAGTATCAGTTTACAACACTTGCCTACCTCCCATTTGCAATAATTGGCTTCTTCTATCTAGCAAGAAAAAAAGAGTTTAACCTCTTATTCTTATGGACACTATTAAGCGCTATTATAGTATACTTCCAGTTTTTCTTCTTTAATAGATTTATAATCTTCTTAGATATAGGACTGATAATCTTAGCCTCAGTAGGCTTATCAAAACTCATAGAAAATAAAAAGAAGCTTAATCTAGCCCTATTTTACATACTTCTTGTAATCCTAGCCTTCTCTTTCACACTCTACGCATTTAACTCAAAACCCCTGATTAATCAAAACGAGCTAACAACAATATCTTACCTATCAAATATACCTCAGGAAGCTTACGCAGTCTCAACATCTTCATACTACTCTACATGGATACAAGGATACTCAAATAGAAGAACAATAGCTCCTGGTCTTTTTGACTATGACACTCATAATGCACAGCAGTGGAGCACCTTCTGGTCTACCTCTAATTATGAAGAAGCGAAAAGCTTTTTATCTGATTATAACAAGGAATTATATATCTTCATAGGGGAAAAGCAGGCAGATAATCTTAACAAGTTCCTAAACCTTAAAGATAACACCTGTCTCTCACTCTTTTATGAAAACCCTGTAAATCCAAAAAATAAAATATACAGGTTTAAATGTTAAAATGTCAGCTGAAAAAGAAATAAAGAAGGAAATACACAAAATAGAGAAGAGCTTAAGAGGAAGTATAACAGAAAAAGAGCCAGCATATATAAGGCTTATTAAGATCTTAGTAATTTTAATTCCTGTTATTGTTCTAGCTTACTTATTTATCAATCAATTCTTTCTTCCTAATACAAGCTATTTCTTCTACGACATCGGATCTCAGCAGGAGAGCTATCTTACTCCTAAAGAAAGAGTCTCAAATTCTATTCAAAGCCTTGATTCAACAGAGAATTACAGGAATATTACTTCACCGCTTGTTTACTTTGATATTCCTATAGAATCTGGAGCAGAAACAGTAAGTATTGATATAAGATTCAGAAACAACTTCCCACAGAATTCAAAGCTGGTTGTAGGAGCTAAAGACCAGGAAGAATGGCACTACCTATCAAAAACAGTTTACAGTCCAACAATAGAATACCTAATAAACAATTACAAGTATGAACAAAAAGGAAGCACATATCTCTTCAAGATAAATAAGGATATAAAAGAGTACACAATATCTGAAATAAAGGAAGGGCGTGTTCAAGCAGTAATAGCCACAGACCAGAATATAGATATTCCACAGTTTACTATTCCAGATTACACTCCAGGAAGCTTTGAAATAGACACTCCTCTAAGAGGCACACATAATTTTTATGTATATATTAAAGGGCCATTTGAAACAACAGTAGAAAAAAGAGACCTAAACTGGTATGAAAATCCAGATGTCTTGTACCTTAATCTTTACAGCCTTAATGGAAGTGTAATAGCAAACACCACAATAAAAGATGATGGAATAGATGAAAAGAAACAGAATAAGACAGACTTCAAAACTCAAAAAACAGCACTCTCAGTTAACAACCTTAAAGAAGGAGTTTACAGGCTTGAATTAAAAAATAATGAGGACATGATAATAACTAAACTTTCCTTAAATCAGAACAAAGTACTAGTTAAGGATAAGGTCTTTCCTGCCTCAAGTTCAATATATTTTACAGATCTGGAAGACTCTGTTAAACTATACTTCTTATCTTCAGACAGAACAAATGTGAATTTCCTTACATACCACCTAGTTTCAGCAAATCAGACAGCTAAGGTTGATGATCAGAGAGTAAGAATAGAAAAGGAAAAAGAAGATTATGAGATATCTTTAGAACCATCTATTACTGGAGAGATGCACCAAGTATCGACGGAAAAAGGAAATGTTATAATATCACGGAATGGTTTTTTCTCATTCTCAGAAACCTCTTGGTTCAGCCTAATAAATTCAAGAAGGATTGATTTCAAAGAAGATATAAAATACTTGGAGAAAAATGCAGACTATGTTCTTGTAGATTACGCACCTATAGAATACGACCATAATAACTGGAAGATAGCACATGTAAGCTTCAATATCTCAGAGCTTTATGTTAAGGATGATAAGCTTAATATTCTGATTAATACTCCTCACCTAAATGATAATAGAAATGACTCAAAGACAATGTATCTTCCAGTAGACTGGATAAATATATCAGTTTACAGGCCGGCAAGAGTTTAATATAATAAAGTAATTTTAATAGAATAACTCTACCAAACTTAATATACTTTAAATTGTAATCTAGCTAGATAATTTAACCTATGGATTTTAATTTACATTACTATATATTTCAATAACTCTTAAAAATCTTTATTCTTCTTTAACCTCACATAAATAATTATAAGTGAGAGCACAATTATTGCTAGAATTGTAAAGAAGCTAGATAATAGAGAGATTTTTACTCCGATTAGATTTAGATAGAAGACTGCTAGCGGAACAACCGAAATTGAGAGTGCAAAGCTAAGCGCTAAACGTTCTATAACTTCTATATCTTTATTCTTTGGGAAGAAGATAAAACTGAGTATAAATCCTGGAAGAAATAGTACATAGAATGAACCAAAAGTGATTCTTAGAGATTCTAAGTAAGATAATGGAGTAAAAAGTGTGAGTGCGATCGATAGTAAATTTAATAGAACAATTACTCCGATTATTAATATTATCCAGTTAAGTCTTCTATTAAACTCTTTCTGATTAATCATTTTTTCTCATCTCCATTTGATTTTCTTCACTATCTTCATCATTAAGTATAAGTATAGACAGCAGAACAATAAGAACTCCTGCTATTACTGAAATTAGCCAAGATAAACCCCCTAACTGTGCTGCTTTTACCTTTATTATTATAAAACCTGCTATTCCTAGTAAGAAAATAAGGAAATAGTCCTTATAATCTGGTTTTTTTGATTGAACTATTGAGTGTTCTGAAAATAAATCCAAGACTCCTAAAATTATCACTAAAACTAATAAGTAGTTTAAATTAAGATATGAAGAAACAAATCCCTTCCATATCTGCTCTGCAAGCAATAATACCAAGTATGTAATTAAAATTGTCTGGAATATATGGCTTACTAGTGAGGCTTTATGACCCTTTATTAGAGGCTTGTTTAGTATTCCCATTTTAACCGAATGTTAATATTAATCCATATTAGAGGTATTTAAAGCTTAGGTCTAGTCTTTAAAAGTCCTGGAACTAATTTTTAATATCACTAAAATCCATAAGTTATATACTAGTAATAATCTATTAAATTATATAAAATAAACTTTTAATCAGCAACATTTATAG
>DYHK01000007.1 GCA_020724205.1 Candidatus Aenigmatarchaeum sp.
TTAGAAGTTGCAAGAGATTCTGGTTTAGATGCTGTTTTTGATATGCCTAACACAGATCCTCCAATCATGACAAGAGAATTAGTAGTTGAAAGATTAAAATTAGCTAAGGAATCAGGAGTTCCAGAAGTTTTTTACGGATTATACATAGGTTTAACAAAAGATAAAGACCAAATTAGAAGAGCAGTTGATATATATGAAGAATTTCCACAAGTTATTGGAATGAAGTTATATGCTGGTCACTCAGTAGGAAATTTAGGAGTTATTACTCTAGAAGATCAAGATACTGTTTACAGAAATTTATCAGAGAAAAATTATAAAGGGGTTCTTGCAGTCCATTCTGAAAAAGAAGATAAATTAAGAACTAATATTTGGACTCCACAAAATCCAATTTCGCACTGTCATGCTCGTCCAGAAGAAGCAGAAATTGAATCAGTAAAAGATCAGATTAAACTAGCAAGGGAATACAAGTTTAAAGGTAAACTTCACATAGCTCACATTTCTTCCCCATTAGCTGTAGAATTAGTAGAGCAGGCTAAATCTCAAGGATTAGATATCTCAAGCGGAGTATGTCCCCATCATTTTATTTATGATTGGCAAAGAATGAGCCAGGAAAATGGTGTTTTGTACAAAATGAATCCTCCATTAAGATCTCCTGAATCAAGAGAGAAAATGTTTCGGTTGCTAAAAGAAGGGAAAATAGATTGGATTGAAACAGATCATGCTCCACACTCTCTTAAGGAAAAGACAGAAAATCCATTTATGTCTGGAATACCTGGGCTTCCTTGGTGGAATTTATTTGAGGAATATCTTAGAATAAATAATTTTTCAGATGAACAAATAAGAAAACTAACTTTTGATAATGTAGCTAATAGATTTGGAATTGATGTAAAAAGAAGTATAAGAAAATTAATTGACAGAAGTAAAGATTATCCATTTAACCCTTATCTGCCTATAGAAAGAGAGTTAAACCCTCCTGCAATATAAGTGATCTATTCTCCCATGAGTAGAAAACCACTCAACATAATCGTCAAGGGAAATTTCTATGAGGTGATTTCCACAAATAGTAACTGCCTCAAACATCTTATAACTCTCTCTTCCATTAACTAAATCAGGAAGATGATCAAATAAATAAACAAGCTCTGCATTAACTTGCATACCATTCTCTAATGTATAAGTATTCTCTTTTAAAGGCATTTTAAAAAATAGCTATAAATTAATTACAGCCGTTAGTATATCCACAAGTCTTACATACAGGACTATGACACCCTGCTTCAAATCTATAATCCTTACTTCCACACATTTTACATTCAAATTTAGTATCAAACTTTCCATGATTTCCATGAACCTCTAACTCTTTTTCATCATCTTGCTCACCAACTCTTACTTGAGAGATTAGTTCAAGGTATTCTGGAGTAGTAGGATCAATTTTTCTTAAATCTTTTTTCCTAACTTTCTGAATTAAATCTCCTGAAACTTCATCTCTTTCAATAATTCCATTCCTCAAGAAATAATCTTCAAAAGCAAGTCCTACTGCATGTTCAATTGACTTTATTCTTCTTGGCCCCATTCCCTCTTCTTCATTTGAAAATGGAGATTGCAATCTTTTAACTAATTCAGAATAGTCTGGATCTGACCCTCTTAATATTTCGGTTCTATCCATTCCAGACTGTGCAAAAGTCACACTAGTAGCTACTCCTAAAGGAGCTCTGATTTGAAAGTCTTCATTTGGAATAAAGTAAGCTTTCTTATTAGTATCATCAACATATAAGTCGCTTGTTAAGATGACATGAAGAGTATCTCCATTCTGAGGCCGTTTAATTCTATACTTTATTGCTTGAGGTTTAATTTCAAGTACTGGATGTAGAGCAACATTATTTTGTATAAGTTGAACCTTGTCTTCAAGCTTATCTTTACTATCTATAATAACTCCTGATCTAGAATTGAACCTATAAACAGTTATTCCCTTACATCCTTCTTCCCACGCAGCCTGGTAAACCTTTGAAACAATCTCTTCACGAATATCTTCTGGGAGGTTTACAGTAACACTTATTGAATGATCAACCCATTTCTGTACAGCTCCTTGAAGCTTAACTTTTTTAACCCAATCAACATCATTAGATGTTGCTTCAAAATAAGGAGATTTTTTTATAACTTCATTAAGATCTTCTTTTTTCATTGCCTTTACTTCTTCAATATTATATCCGCTAATAGATAACCAAGTTTCAAACTGAGGATGAAACTGCGGAAACTCTTGCCAAGAATCTCCAACCTCATCAACAAAATCAACTCTAACATTTTTATCATTAGGATTAACTTTTTTTCTTCTTATTGAACTAATCATAATACAGTTTTCAAGTCCAGAAGTAGTTTGGGTCTGTATGCTTACTGAACCTGTAGGAGCAATTGTAAGTAAAGCTATATTTCTTCTTCCATGCTTAACCATATCTCCATACAATTCTGGATCAGCTTTTCTTAATCTTTCAATAAATGGATTTCCTTCTTCTCTTTTAGGATCATAACTTAAAAATTTCCCTCTCTCTTTAGCCATCTCTACTGAGGATCTATAAGCACTTAATGCTAGAGTCCTATGTACACGAGTTGAAAATTCAGTAGCCTCATCACTTCCATATTTTAATCCTAATGCTGCAATCATATCTCCTTCTCCAGTAACTCCTAATCCTGTTCTTCTTCCTTCAGCAGCCTTATGTCTTATCTTATTCCAAAGATTCCTCTCTACAGCTTTTACATCATCTTCTTCAGGATCATTACCTATTTTAGCAAGAATAGAGTCTATCTTCTCAATTTCAAGATCCACAATATCATCCATCATTCTCTGAGCATATTTTGTATGCTCACTAAACTTTTCAAAATCAAATTCTGCCTTATCTGTAAACGGATTTTTTACATAGCTATATAGATTTTGTAGTAATAATCGACAACTATCATAAACACAAAGAGGTATCTCTCCACAAGGATTTGTTGAAACAGTCTTATATCCTAAATCTGCATACCTATCTGGTATAGATTCTCTAAGTATTGTATCCCAAAATAATATTCCAGGTTCAGCAGACTTCCATGCATTGTGAACAATCTTTTTCCACAAATCTCTTGCCTTTATCTCTCTTGTAAATGTAGGATTATCAGATTCTAAAGGATATCTTTGAACATACACATCATCATTTATTACAGCTCTCATAAACTCATCATCTATTCTAACAGAAACATTTGCTCCAGTAACTTTTCCAGGAGTCATTTTAGCATCTATAAAATTTCCAGCATCAGGATGCCTAATAGCTAAACTTAACATTAATGCCCCTCTTCTTCCATCCTGAGCAACTTCTCTTGTAGTGTTAGAATACCTCTCCATAAAAGGCACAACTCCTGTAGATGTAAGAGCACTATTCATTACAGGACTTCCCTTTGGTCTTAAGTAAGAAAGATCATGACCAACTCCTCCTCTCCTCTTCATTAGCTGGGCTTGCTCTTGATCAGTTTTAAATATTCCTCCATAAGAATCATTTTCATTTCCAATAACAAAACAATTAGATAAAGATACAATTTGAAAATCATTTCCTATTCCAGACATAGGACTTCCCTGAGGGATAATATATCTAAAATCCTTAACTAAATCATAAACCTGTTCCTCACTGAGAGGATTTGGATATTTTGACTCAACTCTTGCAAACTCTCTTGCAAGACGTCTATGCATTTCATCAGGACTTTTTTCATAAATATTTCCAAAAGAATCTTTTAAAGCATACTTATCAACCCAAGTCTTAGCAGATAACTCCTCTCCATTAAAATATGCGCGAGCTCCATTAAGAGCTTCATCATAAGAGTAAGTTTTTCTTTCACTAGCAGAACCAGAAACAACAGATTCAAGCGCCATTTTAATTATTCTCTTACCTCCTTCATTAAATCCTTAAAATCATCAACATCTTCAAAGTCTCTGTATACAGATGCAAACCTTATGTATGCTACCTTATCAATTTTTTTCAAGTTTTTCATAACAAATTCACCTATTTTTTTTGTCTCAATCTCCTTTTTATTCTGAATATTTTCTTCAAGATCTTTTATTATCTTCTCTATCTTATCATGACTTATATTCCTCTTCTCACACGCCTTCATCACTCCAAGGAATACCTTGTCCCTGTTGAACGGCTCTCTTCTTCCGTCTTTTTTAATGACAAACCTCTCAACACTATCTATTTTTTCATATGTGGTAAATCTCTTTCCACACCGGTCATTTAAACACTCTCTCCTTCTCCTTATTGCTCCTCCAGACTCTCTCTTATCAGTTACCTTTGTTTCTGGATTCTGACAGTAAGGACACCTCATTGAATTTTGAACTTAGCACAACATACAATATATTGTATGCCTCTTTTTATTAACTACATCTTATTGTAGTTTTTTCAGTTGCTATAAAATCGAGAAGTATTTAAATATTTCTGTAGTATTTTTTTTATCGTCGGAAAAACAATTATTTTTCAGAAATATTTTTCAGATTTTTTATGTAATTACTTTTTAATTAAACAGGATTTATTGATTTAATTGATCTCCAACAAATACAACTGCGGAAATTGTTGTAGTCCACAACCCGTCTTTATTGCCTTCTGCTGTTTGAGTTGTATTTGTTGTTTTAAAAATATGTCCACTTGCTTTGTAAATTTGTTCCCTTTCTTCCCAAGCTATATCAGAATCAAATTCAATCCCAAGGGTTGTTGCTAGCATAGTAGCTGCTAAATCTTCTGCGTAGTCTCCAGCTTTTTTTGCTGTTTCTCCATAACCATGGTGTTCTGAAATATATCCATAATGATTCTCATCTTTTGGGAGAGCCATTCCAATAGCCGAACATATTAATCTATTAGGTTCATTTGTCTCACTTCTTGCCATAACACAGAAAGTTATTTCCCCAGGATTTAATAATTTCATACCATCTTCCTTTGAAATAAGTTTGCAGTTAGGTGGAAAAATACTTGAAACATAAACAAGATTGCACTTTTCTATTCCAGCATTTCTTAATGCTAATTCAAATGAAGCCAGTTTATCTTTATGTACTCCAACCCCTTTTGTAAAAAATGCTTTTTTCGGAACCATTTTATTGTAAAATAAATTATAATTTATTTAAAAACTTATGCTTCAAAAAATTTAACTAAACTTTTTTCCAAAAAGCTTTGCTAGATAGTAAGCAGATCCAAATAAGATAACTCCTGGAAGAAAGGCAATACCTAAACTTGGCACTAGTATACTTGTTCCTAAGGTTCCAACTGTTCCAGCTCCCAACGATTCAAGAATATTAACAGCTTCAGGAACAGACTTCTCAACATTCTTCTGAAGAGCATCAATCTGCATAACCATCTTCTCATTTTTCAAGATTCTAATCTTTCTGTCTTCTTCAGAAACAACAACTGCTAAAGCAGTCTTAGATGCACTCAGTCCAGCGCTGTGCCTTGTTCCAAAATTTTTGAAAGCCTTCTTGCTCTTAATCATAACACCATAAGCAGTTACAATCCCATCCTCATTAAGTATTACAGCTCCATCCATTAGAGCAAGTGACTCTAGCAGTTTAGGATTTTCTATAGCATTAAACGGAGGAACCTTTTGGTCTATTAAAGGCCGATACTCAATATCATTTCCAACAACAAATAATGCTCCCTCTCCTCTCTTTGCAATTCTTAATCCAACTTGTATAAGTAATTCTTCAATCTTCTTATACTTTGGATCCACTCTTATCTTTTTAGTTTGTTTTTTCATTTTATTATATACAGAAATTTAACTACTCCAAATCAATAAAATCTCAAGGGTTTATAAATTTTCTTACAAATTTATTGCTTTTTTGCATTAAAAAGCTTATGAAAGTTGTTTTCAATCTTTTTCTCAGCATCTTTCAGAGATATTTTTTTTATTTCAGCTATTTTTTTATAGCTTTCCATAACATTTAATGGAATATTAGGAAATTTTTTATCAGGATGCAGAAAAGGAGAGTCTGTTTCGCATAGTAAGTTATCAATACTAACACTCTTAACAATCTCTTGAAAGTGTGTGCTTATCTTTATATTAGCAGGTATGCTTAAAAACCACTTATTCTCTTCAATTCTCTTAACTAGCTTCATATTTCCAGAAAAGCAGTGCATAACCACTCTATCAGCCTTTTCTTTCTCAAGTATCTCCACACACTCTTTCTCTGCTTTTCTTGAGTGAACAATTACAGGAATTTTTAATTTCTTAGCTAGTCTAATAAATTTAATAAAATTCTTTTCCTGTTTCTTAATATTCTTTACTCCCTCTTCTGTATTCTTGTCCAGACCAACCTCTCCTATTGCAATTATCTTATCCTTATTATTTTCAATAAACCTAATCTCATCATCAATTTCTTTATCTGTCATAGATAAAGCATCTATAGGATAAACTCCAAGAGCACACTCCACTCCCTTAAACCTAGAAGAAATCTCAAGTGCTTTTCTATTAGTCTCAGAATTAGTTCCATTTGTTACAATAATTCCTATCTTCTCTACAGATTCTTTAACAATTTTCTCTCTTTCTTTTTCTTTAAAATAATCTAAGTGACAGTGAACATCTATAAAAACCATAATAATTTTAATTTTAAATTAGTTAAATAGCTTGCTATTATGTTAATATTTCTAAAACCCGTAAGTTATATGTTAGTAATAAATGATTATCTTTGATATGTTAATTTAATAGTTAATAATAAATTAGTAAAATGTAAAATTTTCTCCAATGAAAATTTCTATGGAAGTGTTAAATAAAAAATTATTGTTTTCTACCCTGCTATTTTAAATAATCCTTAGTCTCTTAGCTTGTGTAAGATCTGCTCTATCTCAGATGCATGCCTCTTCTCATCTTTTGCTGCATTTCTGAAAAACTCAGCAGCCTCACTCACTCCCTCAGACTTAGCAATTTCAGCAGCTTTTGCATAGAAGTGCTCTCCATGTATCTCATCTGTAAGCGCCCTTCTTAAGTTTTTAAGAGTCTCTTTTATTTTTGTATGATTCATTATAACATATAATTAATCTATAATTCTAAGGCAGAGGTAATATAAATAGTTTATTGATGATAATAATGTTTATAAATTTGGAAAATGGCTTAAAATAATGTTGGAGTCAATAATTGATAAGACCAGAATAGTTTTTCCAAAACCTATTGATAAGGATGAGGTTAGAATAATGTTAACTTGTTTGGCTAGATCTGGGAATTATGTATTTAATTTATCCCAATCAGGTTACTTAAATGTAAGGTATACTGAAGGGGATATGTGTGTGGAAGATTATGTTTCTAACTTGGGTGGAATGATAGCAAGAAATGAACCTTTTGGTATAACTAATGTTAGTTTTATTCAAGATGAGGTTGCAACTTCTATTTTTAAGGAAATTAGATTTCTTACAGTTCCAGGTTATGAGTGGGAGGAATTAAATCCTTCTGAAGTAACTCTTATTGAAGATTTGAAAAAGGATATTTCTAATTACTTAGCTACTCATTAATATGTTATTGGGTTTTCTTATTTCTAAAGAGTTTTAAATGTGTTTTAATTGTTATTTCTGCCCCTATAGTTCAGCCTGGATAGAACACAGGGTTGCGGACTCTGTAACCGAGGTTCAAATCCTCGTGGGGGCGTTATACCAAAAGGTTACTACTCCCTAAAACCTTAAATAGTAGAAAAAACTCTAATTCTTATGAATTACAAAGAGGCTTACGAAAGAAACAAAGAAAAACTGATTAATGATAAATTCGTTTGTAAAGAGAATAGAGATTTGTTCAAGAAGTTCTTTGAATGGGAAGAAACAAAACTAAAAAGAACAAACGGGATCCCCTCTTTAGATGAAGCATGTTACAAAACTCTTTGTACTTATATTACAAGATTCAAAAATGTTAATTCTTGGTTTGACAACAAGGCATGGGTTAAACTAACAAAAAAAGATATTGAAAAGGTTTACAACGATTTAGAAGATGGAAAAATAAAAAATGCAAGAGGTGAAAGATTTGGAGATTTGAAAAGTTATTATGGTAAAATATTCAGAAGCAAACCTTTTGACATGGCAGGAAAAACACATCTCGTTAAAGAAGTTATGGAGTTCTCAACAAAAAGAACAAATACAGAGGTTAGATTTGTAGATGAAGAAGTTATCAGGAAAATAATTAATTTAATGGTGAAGCCAGAGCATAAACTTCTGGGATGGTTGGCTTTTGATGTTGGAGAGAACATAAACACACTTTTACAACTTAGAAAATCAGATTTTTTCAGGCAACAAAATCCAGATACTAAAGAAATGGAATACAGAGTTAATTTACCAAAAGATAAACTAAAGAGAACAAGATTAACAAGAAGTGAAATAACTAATTTTAAAGAAACAACAGAGCTTTTGGATATAGTTCTTAATGATTTGAAAGATGATGAAGAATTATTCAAGTTTGGTTATGCGGCGTCTAAGAAGTTTCTAAATAGGGCTGTAAGCATTACAAAGGCTAAATGTATGCCAAAAGGACAGCCAGTTACATGGAAAGACTTTTGTTCTTCAATGGCATGTGATTTACTAAAAAAAGGCTGGACAAGTGATGAAGTAAACGCAAGACTGGGACATAAGCCTTCATCTATTGAAATTGACAAATATATCAACTTCTTAGCTATTGATAGGCACAAACCAAAAAAGAAGGTTTATTCGCATACCTTAGATAAAGTTCAAAACGAACTTGAAGAATCAAAGAGCAGAGAAAAGCTTTATACTGAAAGAATGCAAAGGCAACAAACAGAACTTGAAGAAATAAAGAAAAAATATGAAGAAGCTGAAAAAGACAGACAAAAGGAAGTAAAAGAATTCTCTGCTCTCAAAAATCAAGTCAAACTCCTACTTAAAAGTCAAGGCATAAAATAGTTGCACAATTTAACAAAAAATAATTGTCTTATAGCCTTTTGTTGCACGTTGCAGTGCAACTCTTGATTTTGCAACACAAAAAAATAGTTTACTAATAAGATGGGGTATCTTTTTCCACATAAAGAAAATCGCTGTTGCACATGCGTTGCAACACATGGCAACTCTGAGAGAGTTTTGCCTAATTCTGGGATTTTTTTGTGAGAAAATAGAATTTTAGCGACGCTAAAGCCTTTCCGTACCCGTACCCTTATAATCAAAGTTGCAGGAAAGTTTTTTTGTTGCAGACCTTCAAAAGTAAAAAGTTGTTCTGTGGGAGGTTTAGCGACGCTATCTTGTTTTTATGCTTGTTGCAAGGTTGTTGCATTTTATTGTTAGGAGTATAAATCCCTTTGTTCATCTTCACTAAAATCTTCTTTATCAAGTTCGTCTGATGCCAAGTCTTGTAAGGCTACTTTTTCATCATCAGTCATGTTGTATCTTACACAATCAGCATCTACTTCTTTTTGCAACTTGTTTACCATCCTGCCATGCCACATTTTCCTTTTCTGTTTTTCCTTAACCCTTTGTTGATGACTTTTATGAGAACTCATATCTTTCTTAACCAGATAATTAATATAAGCCGAAATATTACTTCTATGATGCTTTTCTAAATGAGCAATAACTCCCATATCCAATGTTGCACTTATGTTTCTTTTCTTTGCCATTTTCATAATATATTATTTATTATATTAGCCTAAGTTAGCTTAGCCTCTCTTCTTTTCTTAGACTCTTCTCTCTCCCATTCACAGCTAAGAAAAACTTGCTCGGTTTTTCTCTCCAAACTTAATTTAAGTTAAGTTCTCTTGCCGTGAATAAGTATTATTATAATTATTATTCATTACTTTTCTAACAACGATTAATCTCTTTTCAAGTATCTTTAATCCTCTAATTAATTCCTTAGTTTCATCCGAAATGCCTTCAATTTCCTTTTTATCAATCATATTCTTCATATTATTCAGAGAAAAATTTCATTTATAAATCATAATAGTCAAATTACTAACTCAAGAATTTTACCGAATATAAATTCACTAAATTGAATAAAAATTCAGACCTCTTGTCGTCGGTGAGTGTTTTCAAAATGAATATAAATTCAACAGCCTGAATTAATGTTCAGAATCAAGTAACTTTTTATATAGCCTTTTCATTAAAATTATAATATGCCAACATTAAATTGGATAGGAAAAGAAGCAGTTGTAACCCATGACAAAGAAGTACCTTTTAGGCTATTAAGAAAGGTAAAATCTGCCTCAGTTGGAGACAACTCACAGAATCTTATTATTCATGGAGATAATCTTGAAGCTCTAAAGGCTTTGATGCCTTACTATGTTAATAAAATAGATATAATAACAATAGACCCTCCATATAACACTGGATTTGAAGGATGGATTTACAGCGATAAAGTTAATTCTCCTAAAATAAAGAAGTGGTTAGGTAAGACAGTTGGTAGTGAAAGCCAAGATTTAACCAGACATGATAAATGGCTTTGTATGATGTATCCAAGATTAAAATTATTAAAAGAACTACTAAGTGATGAAGGAGTAATATTTGTTAATATAGATGATAATGAACAAGCTCATCTAAAAATAATTATGGATGAAATTTTTGGAGAGGGAAATTTTGAACATTTTGTATGGAAGAAAAAAGGCGGAGCGGGAAATACAGAAAAAATAATAGGCACATTAACTGAACATATTTTATGCTATTTTAGAAATAAGAAAGCAGGAATATTCAATTACCGTAACATAGAAAGAGAATATAAACTTAAAGATGAATTCGGACCTTATAATTTAGGAGGAATTGAAAAAACCAATAGAGGGGCATACAAAAGAGAAACTATGAGGTTTCCAATTACAGACCCAAAGACTGGAAAAAAATTTTATCCTAAAGAAAATATGAGATGGACTATAGGACAAGATACTGTTGAAAAAATGATAAAAAATAATGAGCTATTTTTTGATTACGAAAAAAATAAAGTGTATGCTATTAAAAGACCTGAAAATTATGAAGCCTCTGAAAATGTTCACTATAATCTTTTATTAGATGTTGGAAGTTTAGCAACAGCGAAAAATGAATTACAGAGTTTAGAATTTGATAGAGAATTATTTGATACTCCAAAACCTGTAGAATTGATAAAACATTTGCTAAGAATATCTTCAAAAAAAGACTCTATAATACTTGACTCTTTCGCAGGTTCTGGAACAGCAGGACACGCAGTTTTAGATTTAAACAAAGAAGATAATGGAAATAGAAAATTCATTATGATTGAAATGGAAGATAAAGTAGCGAAAGACATAACTGCTGAAAGAATAAAAAGAGCAATCAAAAAATATGATTACAAAGATGGCTTTGAATACTGCGAACTTGACAAACCATTATTTAACGAAGAAGGACAGATAGAAGAAGAATGTACTTTTGAACAATTAGCTACATACATTTATTTCACCGAAACTCAAACAAATATAGACAAGAAAAAAATATCTGGCAACTTTATAGGAGAATATAACGAAAAAGATTTTTATCTAATCTTTAAAGAGAAAGGGAAAAACGTGCTAAACAAGTCCTTTTTGAACAAGATTAAGAAATCAAACAACATAAAAGTTATTTATGCAGACAGATGCCTTTTAGATGAAAACGCTTTAGATGAAATGAATATCAAGTTTAAACAAATACCTTATGAGGTGGAGAGATATTGAGATGATAACTTGGATGAAAGAAAATCCTGCATTATCTACTGCAATTTATGGAGCAGTTGTTTCAAGTGTTGCTTTGGGTTGGAATATTTACAAATATCTTCAAGAAAAACCAAGAATAAATGTGGATGTTAAATTTGGAGGCGTTGTTTATGAAAGTGGAAAGATGAGCGAAAATCTTCTAATTGTGTCAATAATAAATAAAGGTGGAAAATCTATTTATTTGTCATCTATGGGATTAAGAAGTGGAAATGATGATTTATTAAATTTGCATACTATCGGATTGCCTTGCGAGTTAAAGGGGGGATGTTCTCATAGCGAATGGTTTGAAGTAAAGAAATTAAAAAGAGATAGGCAATATGATTTTGGTTGGTATAAGGATGCAACAGGCAAGATGTATAAAAGTAAGAGTATAAAGAAGAAAGTTCAGAATTACTTTAATAGTGAGAAAAAGGAGCAAGTCAAAGAAAAATAAAATGGAAAACCAAAAAATAGATTGGAAAAAATATTCAAAGGAAGATAGAAAATTCCTTATTGGATTATCTATCTCAAACAGAGAATATGTATCAACTGTGGCTATTTTTATCTATTCTACTCTCATTTCTGTTTCTGCACTGCTACTATCTATTTATTCTATCGGTGTTTCTATTTCAGGGCTAACAAACTACATGATATACACAGGAATTGGAATTTTAATATTAATAGGTATATCGTGGTTGTTAATACTTAAATCATTTAGAAAAATGACTAAAAAATGGGTTCCAGAGCTAAACAAACAATATCAGGAAATCCATAAGACAATACACCCAGAATTATTTAAGGGAGGTTATTATCATTAAATTAAAATGGAACTAAAAAAATACCAAAAGAAGGCAATAGAAAGAATCAATGAATACTTAGCTCAATTAAATGAGTTTAGGGGAAATCCAAGAAATGCTTTTATCTCAATCATAAGCAAAGAAAAAGAATCTTTCAAATATCACGAAGATTTAGGAGACACTCCTTTTGTTTGTGTTAAAATCCCGACAGGTGGAGGAAAAACCTTTGTTGCATGTCATTCAGTTATAGAAATCATGACTAACTATCTAAAAGAGAAGTTAGACAAAGGAATTGTTATGTGGTTTGTGCCTTCTGAAGCCATAAAGACACAGACATTAAAAAAATTCAAAGACTCTAAAGATATTCATAGAAAAGTGCTTAATGAAGCCTTCGGCAATAATGTAAAGATATTCTCTAACGAAGAAGCTCTAAGAATAAAGAAACAAGATGTTGAAGATAATCTATGTATTTTTATAGCAAGTTTAGAGGCATTTAGGAAAGAAGCAGAAAAAAGAGGTAACTATAAAGTTTACAAAGAAAACGGAGAATTAATACAACACTTTGAAAACTTACAATCTGATGAAGGTTTAGAAAAAGATGAAAGCGGAGTTATCTATTCTTTAGCAAATGTAATAAGAAAATCAAACCCTCTAATTGTGATAGATGAAGGACACAAAACAAAAACAGCCTTATCTATTGATTTTCTAAAAAACCTTAATCCAAGTTTTATTATTGAATATACCGCAACTCCAAGAGTTGGAAGCAATGTTTTAGTTGAGATCCCGTCTCAAGACCTTAAAGAAGAACAAATGGTTAAAATTCCAATAGTCTTAGAAAGCTCAAGAGAGTGGACAAAAGCAATAGATGACGGATTTGTTCAAAGATTAGAACTTGAGAAGATAGCTAAGAAAGATAAAGACCATATCCGACCAATAGCATTATTT
>DYHK01000008.1:0-3438 GCA_020724205.1 Candidatus Aenigmatarchaeum sp.
AGCTTTACAAACCTATTTAAGTGTTAAATCTCTTATGAGTATATGGTCATCGCAGATCCTAATATTGTTACTAACTTTGAGAGCAATATAGCTTTTTTAGTTAGCTTTGTTAAGGTTTTTATAGGAGTTTTTGGAGTCTATCTTGTTTTTTTGATAGTAAGTTTAATTGTTAGTTATAGAAAAAATAAGCTTCTTAAGGAAATTCTTAAAAATTTGCAAGAAATTAACAAAAAGCTGGGTAAAAAGAAGTAAATTATTTTGATTTTGACAGTGTTATATCAAGTGTTGAAACATTAATTTTTTTTCCCTCAGTGTTCTCAAAACTTTCACTACCTATTTTTAGATCTTCTTTTATGGGAAGATTGTGTTTTTCTTTAAGCATTTTTTTTGAAACTTCTGCTACGTCAACTGCGCGCGAGATGAACTTTCCACGAGATTTTATCATTATAGAGTCAGACTCTTTTATGTGCATTATCACTGAAAGGACATATTTCATAAATGGCTTATTTCCTATAAAAATCTCTTTTATTTCTGGTCTTATCTCAGAAACCTCTTTTTTCCCTCTTATTTTTTTCTCAGTCATTTTCTTCTATATGTTTTCTAGGTTTTGGAATATTTCCAGCACGCTTTATTCTTACTATGTAGCCTGCTATCTTATTCTTTGTTCCCTTGTCAGGAAGTTCATATGATTCTAGAATCTTTTTATTAGCTTCAAACTTATCAGTAAACTCGGGGTTATCACTAATTAACGTTTTAGCTGTTCTTTTTATTATTGTTGACTTTATTCTTCCCATTTTACAATAATTAAGGGTTAAATTTTTGATATTTAAACTTTCCTATTCTTTATTTCCAAATCGATGAGAGGGGAGAGGTTTATTAAGGGTATTTTATTTAATTAGGTAAGGAGGTGTTAGTAAATGCATTGTAAATGTAGCATAGTTAATTCTGTATTAGCTGTTATAATTATCATATTTGCATTCTGGTCTGCTTGGACATACTCGAAATGGGTTGTTATTGCTGCAGCTGTTGTTTTATTAGTACACGAATTAATGCACAAACATAGTCACGGTTCAAAAGATAGTGGTAAGAAGAAGTAATTTCTTTTAGTTATTTTTCTTTTTTTCTTTTTAATTTAATTCTCAAAATTTAAATATCTAGAATATCTGGATTATTTATGAAGTCTAGGAAGAATGGTTCTGGAAAGGACAAAAAATATATTAAGGCAGTTTTTAGCGGAGAGAATATAGTAAGTAGCATGCAAACCGCTAGAGATCTTTACAGCAATAGTCTCTTTGGAGAACATGTGAGTGGAAAGATACATTACTCTTTAGTTGAGGCTCTTTATTTAGTTGAGAGAAAGAAGATAGAGGTTTATGCTAAGACTAAGAAGTTAAGTTTTAATGAACTTATGGAGAGGTGTAAGAAGGTAGATAGTAAGATAAATGTTAAGTATCTTGTCTATAGAGACTTAAGGAGTAAGGGGTATATTTTGAAGACTGCCTTGAAATTTGGAGCTGATTTTAGAGTATATGATAAGGGACATAGGCCTGGGAAGCAACATGCTAAGTGGATTTTATATCCTGTAAGTGAAAATTCTGAATTAACTTGGCATGATTTTTCTGCTAAGAATAGGGTAGCTCATAGTACTAAAAAGAATTTGCTTATTGCAATAGTTGATAGTGAGGGAGATATTACATATTATGAAATCTCCTGGACGAGGCCTTGAAAATGAAGTGTCCTACTTGTGGTAAAGAGATAACTGTAAAACTAGGGGCAAAGATAGTTTCTAAAGGATGCAAGATACTTACAGCTATGACAACTATAGTTACAGCCCAGTGTGAGAATTGTGGAGCTTTATTTCAGCTTCCTATAACAAGTAAGTCATTTATTTCTGTGAAGCAAGATAAGGAAAAGTAATTTAAGATATCTGTTAATGTAGCTAAAATCAATAGGTTATATGTTAGATGTAATTTTATTATACATGAAAGTTTGAATTAATTAGATAATTAGGTTGGTAATAACTTAGTGAAATGTTAAAATTTCCTTGAGGAAATTTTGTTATTGATTATTTAAACTCTAAGTATTAAGAGTTGTATTTGGTATAATAAACTTTATAATTTGGCTTAATTTTGAGAAGATATGGATAGCTTTGAAAGAGGGAGAAATTTAGAGGTACAGAAAGAGGTTATTTTGAGATTTATTCAGTCTCACGGACCATCATTACCAGTGCATATTTCAACTCAGATAAGAATGAATTCTTTCATTTCATCTGCTTTTTTAGCTGACTTGCTTTCTGATAAAGAATTAAAGATAAGTAATTTGAGAGTTGGAAATTCTCCATTGTATTTTCTACCTGGACAAGAGTTTCAGTTAGAAAGGTTTTCTAATTATCTTCCAGGTAAGGAGAGAGAGGCTTTTCATTTATTGAAGGAAAAAGGAGTTTTAAGAGAGGATTATATGTTACCTGCTATAAGAGTTGCTTTAAGATCTATAAAGGATTTTTCTTTTCGTTTAGAGTATAATGGAAGAGTTTACTGGAGGTACTTAACAGTTAGTGAGGAAGATGCATTGAAATTAATTCAAGAAGGAAGAGCAGAGTATGCACAGATCCCTATTAATACAGTCTCACAAATTACTCCTACTCATGTTGAGATTAGACAAGAACCTGTTAGTGAAGAGGTAAAAGTTGAGGAGATTAAGAAAGAGGTTGTGAGGCAATTCCAAGAGGCTGTTAGACAACCTTCAGATGAAATTCCTGAAAGTAATATTAATTTGGCCTATGAACCTGAAGTCAGTATTAATGTTTCACATAGTTTTAATTTAGGTTCTGATCCTGAAAAACCTAAGAAGATTAAGAAGACAGGAGTTAAAGAAAAACCAGAGTTTATTATTAAGATTGAAAATTACCTTAGTGGGAAAAATATTACTTTTGATAATCCTTTAATTTCTAAGAAAAAAGATTTTAAGGCAATTTTAAGCATACAGCAGAACAAGTATCTTTGTGTTGCTAAGGATAAGAAGAGTGTTACATTTAATGATTTAATTTCTGTGTTGGAACAGGGACAGAAGATGAAGTTACCTGTTATGTTTATATGTACTGGAGAGCCTAATAAGAAGGCGCAGGAGTGGTTGAATTATCTTGGCAATCTGCTTGTTTTCAGAAGAATTTGAATAGGGAAATTTTAAATATCTTATAAAAGTCTAGATTTTATGGTAAGTGATAAAGGGTATAATTTTTCTGCTATAGAGAAAAAGTGGCAGAAAAAATGGGAAGATAAGAAGGTTTTTGAGGTAAAAGAAGATTCAAAGAAGAAAAAATTCTATGTTCTTGAGATGTTTCCATACCCTTCTGGATCTGGATTACATATGGGTCATGCTTTTAATTATACTATTGGAGATATTTATGCTAGATTTATGAGGATGAAGGGATTTAATGTG
>DYHK01000008.1:3448-13234 GCA_020724205.1 Candidatus Aenigmatarchaeum sp.
TAAGTCACATCCTAAGAAGTTTACAGAAGAAGCAATAAGTAATTTTGTCAGACATCAAAAGTCTTTGGGTTTGAGTTATGATTGGAGTAGAATGTTAAAGACAAGTGATCCTGATTACTATAAATGGAATCAATATTTTTTCTTGAAGTTTTTTGAAAAAGGATTAGTATATAGAAAAAAAGCAAGTGTTAATTGGTGCAATAAGTGTGATACTGTATTAGCTAATGAGCAAGTCCATAATGGGATGTGTTGGAGACATACAGATACTGAAGTTGAGATAAAACAATTAGAGCAGTGGTTTATCAAGACTACAAATTATGCTGATGAGTTATTAAGTGATGTGGATAAACTGGATTGGCCTGAGAGAATTAAGACTATGCAAAAAAACTGGATAGGGAAGTCTTTTGGAGCTGAAATTGATTTTGTTATTAATGGAAAAAAATGGCCTGTCTTTACAACAAGACCCGATACTATTTTTGGAGTTACTTTTGTTGTTGTGAGTTCTCAACATCCTAAACTTATGGAGTTAGTTACAAAAGAACAGAAGAAAGAAGTTGATAAGTTTCTTCAGAAGATTAAGAGTACTAAGCAAGAGGATATGGATAAGCTGGATAAGGAAGGAGTTTTTACTGGAAGTTATGCAGTAAATCCTATGACAAATGAAAAAGTTCCTATTTGGGTTGGTAATTTTGTTGTTGCAGATTATGGAAGTGGAATGGTGATGGCTGTTCCTGCTCATGATCAGAGAGATTTTGAGTTTGCTAAGAAGTATAAGATTCCAATGAGGGTCGTTATAAAACCTGAGAAAGCTGAGTATACTATTATAGAAAAAAGTTTACCTAAAGACAAGATAAGCAAATTAAAAGATTTTGGAGAAGTAGTTATAATTAAGGAAGATAAAAATTGGGGTAAATTCTATATGGTTTCTGTTAATTTAAATAATGAAAATAAGATAATAGATTTTTTAGAAAAAAATCTTCTTAAATCTTCTGATGATGGTGGTGCTTGGTATGCTGATAGTTTTAACACTTCAAATGTTGTTGTTTTCCCAAATAAAACTTTTATTTTGAAGAATGATAATGATATTCAAGATTCTATTAAACATGGATTAAAACTTGGGATTCCTAAAAATCAGTTAGAATTTGAACTTAAAGCATTTACAGATTATGGTCTTTTAGTAAACTCTCAAGGATTTGATGGGCTTGGAAGTGATGAGGCTAAGGAACATATTGTGAAAGCACTTGAGTTTAAGAAATTAGGGAGAAAAACTGTTCAGTATAAGTTAAGAGATTGGTTGATAAGCCGGCAGAGATATTGGGGAACTCCTATACCTATGATTTATTGTGATAAGTGTGGTATTGTTCCTGTTGCTGAGAAGGATCTTCCAATTAAGCTTCCTGAAAATGTTAGGTTTGGTCAGGGAAATCCTCTTTTAGGAAATAAGGAGTGGTTGAGTGTTAAGTGTCCAAAGTGTAATGGGAAGGCAAGAAGAGAGACAGATACTATGGATACTTTCTTTGATTCTTCTTGGTATTTCTTAAGATATTGCGATAACAAGAATTCTAAGCTTCCTTTTGATAAGAAAAAAGTGGATTATTGGATGAGTGTAAATCAGTATATTGGTGGAGCGGAACATGCAGTAATGCATTTGATTTATGCTAGATTTTTTACAAAGGCATTAAGTGATTTAGGATTTTTAAGAAGAGATTTGAGAGAGCCATTTACTAGATTGTTTAATCAAGGAATGCTTCATGGAAATGATGGTGCTGTTATGAGTAAATCAAGAGGAAATGTTGTGATTCCTGAAGAGGTTAGTAAGGATTATGGAATTGATACAGCTAGATTGTTTTTGATGAGTATTGCTTCTCCTGATAAAGATACTCAGTGGAGTGCTGAAGGTGTTGATGGAAGCTTAAGATTTGTTAGAAGAGTTATGGATGTTATTCCAAGGATTAAGATTGCAAAGTCTTCTAAGGTTTTTGAGAGTAAGATAAACAAGGCAATTAAGGATGTAAGTGAGGATATTGAAATTATGAGGTATAATCTTGCAGTTATTAAATTGAGAAAATTATTTGAGGCTTTAGAAAATGAAAAAGAGGTTTCTAAGAAGGATTTAGAGAGTTTTGTTAAATTATTAAGTCCTTTCTGCCCTCATCTTGCAGAAGAGTTATGGGAGAAGATAAAAGGAAAAGGATTTGTTAGTTTAGCTGAGTGGCCTGAATATGATGAGAAGAAAATAGATCTTAGGTTAGAGAAGGCAGAACAAGATTTTGAAAAGACTATAAGTGATATTAATAATATACTGAAAATTATTAGCGAGAGACAAGGAAAAGATGTTAAGGATATTTATCTTTATGTTATACCAACTGAGTTAGATAATTATAATTCTGAATTATTGAGTAAGAGGCTTGGAAAAAGTGTGAAGGTTTTTAAGGTAAATGATCCTAAGAAGTATGACCCTGAGAGTAAGGCTGGAAAGGCAAAGCCTGGAAAGCCTGCGATTTATGTTGAGTAAAATGACAGATAATTTATTTGCCGAATTTAATGATGAATTTGAAAAGTTAAGGAAAGAGCTGGGATTTAAAGCGAGCTTATCTGAATTAGATGAGATTTTTAGTTTGACAGATTTTATTTTGAAATTTAGATTTGTACCTACAAATTTATCTTATCAAATAAGATATAGAATTGTAGAGTATTATAATTCTTCAGCAGGATATTTACACTCTCTTCTTATGCCTAATCCTCAAAATTTAGTTAATCTTAATGAGAGTAAGCTCTTTAACAGTGATGAGAAAAAATTAATTGGGGATTTGTTTGCTGAGTGTATGCATTTAAACTCAAGAAATACTCTAATCAATTTAAATCCTAATAAAAAAGAAGAGGGAAAATTGATAGATGATGCTGTTAAGTTCTGGAAGGGAAAGTTTAAGCCAGAGAGTGAAAAGATATTCAGGAAGGTTAACAAGTATTGGAGTGGAGAGAAGTAATTTTAATTGTCTAATTATAAACTTTAAAAAGTTTATAGCAATTATATTTAATAATATAACTGGAAGGGAGGTGATAAATGGTTTTAGGTAATTTAACAAGTATAGAGTGGTTAGCTTTGATAGTTGTTATTTTTAGCATAATTAAGACAATTGTTGTTTTGAGTAAACCTTCTGCTTGGGGCAAGTTTGCTGTTAAAATGTATAGCAAACCTGTAGTTACTGGTATTGTAGCTTTTATCTTGGCATTAGGAGTTTTATTTGTGCTTTTAGATAGTGGAATAACAATAACTCAGATTTTTGCAGTCACTCTGTTTGTGGTCTTGTTGGTTTATGTGGGAATAAGTGCTTATTCTAAGGAAATGGGTGCTTTGGCTAGTAAACTTTTGAAGGATCACTCGATTGTTAAGAAGTCTTGGTTTTACATAGTTATCTGGCTTGCACTTGTAATCTGGGTGCTTTACGAGATTTTTATGTAAGCAATTTATTTGTCTTTTATTTTTATTTTTCCTATTTGAAAGTATGTTAATGATTCCAGAGTAAATTTTCATAAGAGAAAATTTATAGTTTATATACTTAAAGTGTTAGATTATATTATTGATTAACTTTGGATATTAAACTAATTTAGTAATAACCTATAGAAAAAGTTAAAAATATTGTTCCTTTGTTGATAATATGATTCCTCAGAGATTAAGTGAAGAAGAAAGGAGAATAGTTGAAGATCCCTCAGATATTATTTATTTAGAAATTGTAAAAGGTATGAGTGTAGAAGAGATGAGTGCTTTTGATTGTTATAGGCCTAAAGATTTTCACCATTATACAAGTATTCAAAAAAGTTGGATTCAGAAAGAAATGTATTTGATAATGGCTAGACCGGGACATGATTCTAATACTACTCATGATTCTCTTCAAGGAGAGTTAGCTGAAGATATGATTTCTAATCGTAATGGTCCGAGATTCAAGACTTTTTATGTACTAAAATTTCCAGAGATGGTTGAAAGAATTTCAAATTAAATAAGATTTAAATACTCCTTTTTATTTTCTTAATTATGGTTGTTGAATTTATGGCTGTTAATTATCTGGCTGTACTTGTTTCTAGTATTGTTGCGTTTATTATTGGTTATTTATGGTTCTCTCCTTATCTTTTTGGAAATCTTTGGATGAAGCTTTCTGGTATTGATTCTAATAAGAAGGATAAACCTGTTAAGAAAAAAAGTATGACTGGTAGTTTAATTGGAGGATTTGTTTCTTTACTTGTGATGATGTATGTTCTTGCTTATTTTATTAGTTATGCTGGTGCTAAGACATGGGTGGATGGCGCTTGTATTGGGGCTTTGGTCTGGTTAGGTTTCTTTGCTACAACAATGTTAGGAATGGTTTTGTGGGAAGGAAAACCGTTTAAGTTATATCTTCTTAGTGTGCTTCATTATCTAGTTGTTTTAGTTATTGCAGGCGTTATTCTAGCTGTTTGGGCTTAGTTTTATGATTAATAGTAAGTAAATGAGTCTAAAATCGGTAGGTTATATGTTAGTGGCAGATTAATCAGATAATAGGTAGATAATAACTTAGTAAAATGTTTAAATTTTTACTGGGAAAAATTTGTTATTTTCTATTTTAAATAATAATTTGTTATTTTTTACCTACCTTAATCTTTTTATATTCTTATTTGTTTTATGAATTATGAGTTTTAAATTATCTCCCTCTTCACTTGGGCTTATGAAGGAGTGTCCTAGATGTTTTTGGTTAGAACAGCATGGTATTTGGAAGAGACCTATGGGAGCTTTTCCAAGCTTACCTAATGGGATGGATAGGATTTTGAAGAGACACTTTGATATTTTTAGAGATAAGGGTATGCTTCCTCCAGAGCTAAAAGAGTGAAGAGAGTGTGAGAGACTGAAGCTTTTCAGTGAGACAGAGTTATTAGAAGTGTGGAGAAATGCTCGTGAGGGATTGATTTTTATTGATAAGGATAGAAATGTTTTGGTTGGAGCTTTAGATAATGTTCTTGTTAGAGATGGAAAATTAATTGTGTTAGATTATAAAACAAGAGGTTATGAGTTAAAGGATAATACACACGAGCACTATCAAGACCAGATGAATCTTTATACTTTTTTACTTCAGAAAAATGGATATGAGACAGAGGATTTTGCCTTTCTCTTATTTTATTATCCAGATAAGGTTCTGGAAACAGGAGAGGTTATCTTTGAGACTAAGCTAGTTAAGGTAAGTGTGAGTGTAAAGGATGCTGAGGATCTTTTTAATAAGGCTTTAAACTTTCTTAATGGAAAGTGTCCGGAAAAGAATCAGTTTAATGAGTGCAAGTGGTGTGAGAGGATTGATGTTGAGGTTTAGTTTTAACATATTGTGCTATATTTAGTGTCGGAACCTTAAGGGTGAAATTATATCTACTTCTGTAAGCTTAGGTTTTTGTGATATAAAATGACAGAAGAAAAACAAACAAATCAGGAAATTGTGAAATCGCTTGTACATAAATATGGATTTAAGAGAACAAGTTATGATAGCTTGCCTACTATTGACTTTGTTTATCCAGATTTTGTTCAAGATTGTAATAGGGAAGACTTTAGATTTTCACATGAAGTTAGAAGAGAACTAGCTAAGAGAGAAGGTGTTGTGAGAGAAAGTCTGAGAGATAAAGAACTAATATGGAGTAATCACCCTGGACTTGTAATGTTGGCAGATAGTACTGCTCCAAGGGTTGGATTGGGAGATATAATAAATGGAAAAATAAATAGTGTATACTCTTTTTATGCTCCTATGTTGTTTCTAGGTTTTGGTAAGGAGGAAAATGAGTTTGTAGCTTATCCTGTCAAGGCTATTCCCCTTGATGATAGAATTGGAGGACAGATGTTCTGGCATCAGTTAACAGAAGAAGAAACAAGTTCCTTATATGAACTCTTAATTAAAAAGGCAGAAGAGAGACCATATAAGTCTTTAATTCAAAGGATAAAGGATTTTTTATAAGAACATAATATTTTTATTCAGTCTATTTAGGGATTGGTGTTAAACCTGAACTTTACGGGTAAAATCTAATATATTTTTTCTTTCTTTATGATTTAGTAAATGAAAAAATAATTAACAATGTAAGGAGGAAATATAGAAAAATGGAACAACAAACACAAAATACAAATTGGCCTAGTGAATCTGGATTATACAAAGTTATCCAGCTAGATGGCTTAGAAGGAGAACCAATCTTAAGTTTTGGAAGAAATGAGATGGATGGTCTTGGAGACTACCATACAAATATCCTTGAGGGATTTGCTAGTAAGAACAATATTAAATGTGAAGAAAGATATGATCCTGAAGGAAGAGAAGTTAAGTTTCTTCCAGAAAACTGTGGATATAGGGTAGTTGGAGCAGGGAAGTGTAAATTTAGTTTAGAGAATAAAACAGCTTCATTTTATGGAGAAAGTTTTAGCTACAACCTTGAAATAGATCAAAAACATCTTTCAAGACTAAAAGAAAGATTTCCTGATATGGCTATAAAGTAATCTATGTGAAAAGAGGTGATTTTTTCTTTTTAGATATATTTAAAAAATCCTAACATTTTTTAATAATATGAAAGGAGTGTTTGATCAAGATAAGTGGAGTTTGGTTGCTAGTGAATTAAAAGCTGAAAATTTAAAATTAGCTTCTTATGATAATACTTTAATTCCTTTACTAGGAGATATAAGAGGTAAAAAAATTCTGGATTATGGAGGAGGACCTGGAGTTTTAGCGCTTGCATTAAAAAGACTTGGTGCTGATGTTAAAGAATATGATATTTTTCCAGATATGATTAAAGAAGCTGCTAAAAAAATAGGCAAGAAAAATGTTTATCATACCATTAAACAGATTCCTAAAAATCACTTTGATTTTATTATCTGCAATCTCGTTTTATGCATTGTTCCAGAGAAGGAAGTTGAGAATATCGTAAAGAATATTCACTCAGAATTGAATAAAAACGGTGTTGCTTATATTGGATTTTGTAACCCTAAGATATTTAACATTAATGAATCGCAATTGGATTTTAGATTTGTTACTGATAGGAAGTATGAAGAGAATCATAATTATAAAAAAATAAAGAAGGAAGGTAGGTATGAGATAATGGAGCTTCACAGACCTATTGAATGGTATGAAAAAGTCTATAAAAAAGCTGGATTGAAGTTAATAGACAAGATATTTACTCCAGAATATACTCTTAAGGGACATAAAATTAAAGACTTTATTATTTTTAAGCTCAAAAAATAAGTTTTTACTTCTGTAATTATATAATAACCTTTTTATATCCCTGTTATTTAAGGTAGGTATGTGGAGCCTGAAATTTAAGGTAAGAAATATTGACAGCATTTATTCAAGAGCAAGTGAAAAGTATAAAGTGGTTGATTATTTTTACCCTGTTGATAGGTATGTAAAAGGAAAGAAAATAAATATTCTAGGGATACATACTATTGAGGGAGAGGATGAAGAGATTAATAGGTTTTGTAATGAATTAAAGAAGAATAAGAAGGTTAGGAAGTTTGAAAGAAATGAGAATGTTCTTATTTTGCTTATTGAAGAGGAGGAAGAGTTTTATTCACTGCTTTATAACCCTGAATTATATCTTCCAAGTCCTGTAATTGTTAAAAAAGGGTATGAGGAATGGAGTATAAGTTCTTGGAACAGGGAGACTCTTCAGAGCCTAATGAATGAGATATTAAAGTGGAAGGATAAGCTACAGGATTTTGAATTAAAAAGTATAGAAAAAACAAAGTTGAATGAAATTTATTTCCCGAAGATTATTCCTGAATTACCTGAGAAACAGAAGGAGGCTTTTAGATTGGCTATTGAGAACGGATATTATACCTGGCCTAGGAAAAAAGATCTTTCTGATTTAGCTAGGATGATGAAGATTTCAACTTCAACATATCAAGAACACTTAAGAAAGGCAGAAGCAAAACTACTTCCGTTTTTTGCAAAGAATTTTTAAGATTTCTCTAATTTACTATTGCTTTTATTCTTCTGCTTAAGACACCTACTGTTTCTTGAAGCCTCAACTTCCCTAGTTTACAACTGCTTTAATACGACGTATTCCAGCTGCAACAGCTTCTTCCTTTATGATTTTGAAGTGGCCGATTTCTTTTGTGTTTGATACATGAGGGCCTGTACAAACTTCCTTTGAGAACCAGCCTCTCTTGTCTTTTTTATCTATAATTGTGTAGACACTTACTATTTCTGGGTATTTCATGCCAAATTCGCTTTGAGCTCCTGAAGATTTTGCCTTTTCAAATTTCATTTCTTCTCTTGTTACTTCTAGACTCTCACGGATTTTTTTATTTACTAAACTTTCAATTGAGGTTATTTCCTCTTCTGTTAGCTTTCTTGGGAAGTTAAAATCAAATCTTAATCTTTCTGGAGTTATGTTTGAGCCTTTTTGTACAATATTTCTGTCCAGGACTTCACGAAGAGCTTCATTTAATAAGTGGGTAGCTGTGTGGAGCCTTCTAACAACTTCTGAATTGTCTGCTAGGCCTGATTTAAAAGCTCCACTACTCATAGTTCTTGATAGCTCCTGATGTTTTTCAAATTCTTTTTTATATTCTTCCAAGTTTACTTTAATTTTTTTCTCCTTTGCAAGCTCTTCTGTCATTTCAATTGGAAAACCGAAGCTCTGGAATAATAGGAAGGCATCTTTTCCACTTATTGTTTTGTTATTTTTTGAGACTTCATTGAATTTTTTCATTCCTTCTGATAGCGTTTTATTGAATTTAGCTTCCTCTTCTTCTAATTGTGAGAAGATAAATTGCTTATTTTGTTTTAGCTCTTGATAGTCTGGATAGACTGTTAAGACTGATTGAGAAACTCTTGAGGTGAAACTTTCTTTTATTCCCAGTAACTTTCCGTAGCGTACAGCTCTTCTAATTAACCTACGAAGAACATAGCCTTGACCTGAATTAGAAGGTTTTATTGCTCTTGGATCACCTAGGATAAGTGTGGCAGCTCTTATATGGTCTGCAATTATTCTCATAGCTTTTGTTTCTTCTATATCTTTTCCGTATTTTTTATTAGAGATTTTTTCAATTTCTTTTATTATTGGCTGGAAGATACTTGTTTGATATACATCATCTAAACCATTGAGTATTGCAAGAGTTCTCTCAACTCCTCCTCCAAAGTCAACATTTTTTTGTGAGGCTTTTTTGTATCCTTCTTTTGTCTTATTATATTGCATTAAAACATCATTACCTATCTCAACCCAGTTTTTGTCTTTACTATCAAACTTTTTTGGAGGCTTTCCTTTTCCTGTATAGAAGAATTGTTCTGTATCTGGGCCACAAGGACCATATTCTCCAGCAGGCCCCCACCAGTTATCTTCTTTTTCTAAGTAAGCAATTCTTTCTTTTGGAATTCCTAGAGAGAGCCAGATTTTTACTGATTCTTCATCCTTTGGAGCGTTTTCATCTCCCTTGAAGACAGAGACTGCGTATTTTTCTAGAGGAATTCCTAGGATTTTAGTGTGAAATTCAAAAGTAAATCTTATTGCTTCATCCTTCCAATAGTCTCCTAGAGACCAGTTACCCATCATTTCAAAAAAAGTGTTGTGAGTTTTGTCTCCAACTTCTTCTATGTCCTGGGTTCTTATACATTTTTGAACATTAGTTATTCTGAGGCCAAGAGGGTGTTTTTGACCTAGTAGGAATGGAACAAGAGGATGCATACCTGCTGTTGTGAATAAGACTGTTGGGTCATTTTCCGGTATTAAAGAAGCACTTGGAAGTACCTTATGGTTCTTTGATTTAAAAAAATCAAGATATAAATTTATTAGTTC
>DYHK01000009.1:0-9775 GCA_020724205.1 Candidatus Aenigmatarchaeum sp.
GGTAATTTCAGTTATTCTTTATTTTTGAATAATCAATTAATCTCTAAGTCTAATATTACTGTTAGTTCTGGTTCCAAGATTGTGAGAGGAGTTTATCCTGAAGTGGCTGCTGTTTCTAATCCAACTAGATTTACATTATTATTTGACAAGGACTTTAATTCAACTGGGAAGGAGTTTGTCTGGAATTTTGGAGATGGTTCTCAGAGTGTGGTTTCTGAAAATACTTATGTTATGCATACTTATTCTTCAATTGGAGAGTATTCTGTAAGTGTAAAGATGCTTGATGATGGTAATGAGGTTTCTGATGATATATTCTCTGTTTCTGCCCAGTCACCAAGAGAGGCTATTAACAACACATTAAATACATACAAGGCTAGAGTCGAAAAGTTAGAAACACAGTTGAAAAATTTAAAACCAGAGTATAAAGAGATAATTAGTGAGGATTATTTTGATTTAGATTCTATAAAATCTGAGATTGTTAGTGTTGAGGATGATTATAAAGAGGCTCTTCCACGAAATGATACTGAGGAATTTATAGTTCTTATTGAAAGAGCTAATTCAATTGAGGTTCCAATTTCAGTGCAAGATAGCCAGAGTGCAGAGCTTCCATTAATTGTAAGTAAAGATGATGTTGATGTCTCGGTAATTGAGGATTTGTTTGATGAGGATGGTATAAGTGGAAAAGAGGAAGAGTATGGAAATGCCATAGAGTCTTGGGCATTGAATAATATCGATAGTAAGATAAAATACAGAATTATTTCTGTTTATTTTCCAGATAGAAGAGAGGATGTTGTAAGTGAGTTTACTATTAGTATCACTCCAAAAGGAAGTGAGGAGGTTGTTTATATTATTATTAATCAGGATAGAGATAATATTCTTATTGATGATAATTTATATGATGTTAACGGAGATTTAAGTAATACTGGAGTTAGTCTTGATTTAAGCAGCTCACAGAGTGTTATTTTTTCAATACCTGGAAGAGTTGAGGCTTTTGACTTTTCAATTGTGGTATCTCCACAATTAGATGAGCTGAGTGTTTCTTCTATTGGTGTTGGTGAAGAGAAGAGTTACTGGATGAGATTTATAATAGGAATAGTAATACTCTTAACCCTTGCTCTTGCTATTTATATTTTCTTACAGGAATGGTATAAGAAGAACTATGAAAACAAGTTGTTTAAGGATAAGAATCACTTGTATAATCTAACTTATTTTATAAGCAATGCAAGAAAGCAAGGAATTTCTGACGGAGATATAAAGACTAAACTTAAGAAGAATGGATGGAGAGGGGAGCAAGTAACATACGCTATTAAAAAGTTTGATGGCAAGAGAGTTGGAATGTGGGAAATTCCTTTATTTTCAAGATATCAGAAGAAAAAAATAGAAGAAGAAATAGCAAGGAGAAATCAAAAGAAGTTTGCTTATTAAGAAAAAACCTGATAGTGATAACATTTTAGTAAGAAACATTTAAATATAAAACTATTATAAAACTAATATGCAGATAAAACACTTAAAAAATATAACAAAAAGATTCTTTTCTAGATTATTTGGACGTAAAAAAAGCATTAGTCTTGGATTTTATGGACCTCCAAATGCAGGGAAAACAAGCCTTGCAAACAGAATTTCAAGGGACTGGTTAGGTGAAGAACTTGGAAGTGTAAGTAATGTGCCTCACGAGACTAGAAGTGTTCAGTTTAAAGAAAAGGTTGAGATTAAATCTAACAATAAAAAAATGGTTTTCAAGCTTGTTGATACTCCTGGAATTGCAACTAAAATAGATTATGAGGAATTTATTAAGTTCGGAATAAAGAAAAAAGAGGCTCAGAAGAGGGCCAAGGAGGCAACTCAAGGAGTTATTGATGCTATAAAATGGATTGAGGATATGGAAGTTGTTGTTGTAGTTTTAGATGCAACTAAAAACCCTTACTCTCAGGTTAATATTACTATTATTGGAAATTTAGTTGCTAGAGACATTCCTGTTCTTATTGTAGCAAATAAGATTGATCTTCATAAGGCAGATATTAAAAAAATACAGGATGCATTCCCGGATTATACGGTAGTAGGTATAAGTGCTAAGACAGGAGATAATATTGATGAGTTTTACAAACAACTTTTTAAGTTGGCTAGATAAACTTTTAAAATAAAATTAATATAATATACAAAGAGGAAAATAAAAGTGGTAAAAAAAATAAAAGGGTTTACAATTGAATTTATGCCTTACTCAGAGATAAGAAATCTGGATAGTGGAGAGAGAATAAAAAAACTTTTAGGAATTATTCTAACAAACAGAATTGTTATACTACAAGGAAGATTAAGACCTGAAGAGGAGACCAGGCTTATAGAGGATACAATGGCTATGATTGGACATGTTAAGAATTTTAAGGGAATTGAGTTAGCTGTTATTGGATCTAATGATAAGAATATTGGTATAGGTGTAAAGCTTAGCCAAGGATTTGCAAGAATGCTTGTTGGAGATACTGCTTCTATGACTCTAATTGGTCCTGCAAGCATTGTTAAAGAGATAAAAAGAAACCCAAGAAAGATAGAGCTGATGCTGAAGTAGATTAATACTGATATTTTATTTTTCCTTTCTCTGTAAAGAAGATAGGTCAATAATGTATTTACCCTCCTCAAGTTTGTATACAATTGGCTGTTTTTTATTGAATAATTTTACTATATCAATATCAAACTTTCCAGGACCTCTTATTTGTATTGCCTCTAGATCAAGAACAACAGGAGCATCATCCTCAATTCCTATCATTTCACGGACATCATGCTCTATCTGAGTTCTATCCTCCTGACTAATTATTATAGGATTCTCTTCCCTTCTCTTCATCTTCTCATAATACTCGTTGCCTATGTAAAAGAAGAATCTACTTCCACACTCGCATCCTGATAATAACTCTTTAGAGGCATCTGGGTACAATTTAGAACATCTAACACATTGGTGAGGCATATCCTAAACACATTTTATGGATTTAAATAATTTCGTGTAACAAAAAGGTATATAAATTAATCAGGGCTTTATAGTAGAGGTGATATAATGCAAAAGAGAGGAGTAAGTGATGTGGTTACAGGAGTGTTATTAGTTCTTGTTGCAATAGTTGCTGTTGCTTTGATTGCTGTTGTGATTCTTAATCTTGTGGGAAATACTGAAGAAAATAGTGGACTTAGTAGATTTATATCAAAAACAGGATTTGTTATTGAAACTCCGAGTCAGCAGGATATTTTAAATGACAGATTCAGAGTTGAGAATACCGGACAGACAACTCTAAGAAGCTATGAGGTAAGTATAAATGGAATTCCACAAAACCTAACTGGCCAGAAAAAAATAGAGCCAAAGGAAAAGGAGTACTTATATCTTGGATCTGGAAGCTACTTTCCTACAGGAGACATCACTTTAAAAGTAAAGTCTAATGATTATGTCCAAGAAATAATCTTTAATGCCGGAACAGTTTCCGAATATAAGCTGATACTTGATAATTCTTCATTGGAATAAGTATTATTTATCATAAATATTCTTTCTATGACCTACTCTTAGTATAATAATTGCTTCTTTTTCTCTGATTATATCTGCTATAACTCTCCATTCTCCTACTCTTAATTTAAATCCTTGAGTTTCTGTTAATTTTTCTAAGAACCTAAATGGATTGTTTTTACAATCTTGTAATTTGCTCCAAATTCTCTGTTTAACTTGTTTTTCTAGTTTGTTTAACTCATGAAGTGCTTTCTTTTCAAAAATGAGTTTATACATTTTATAAACCAAGTATTTTTTTTGCTTCTGCTTCTGTATAGAATTCTCCTTTCTTAACTCTCTCTCTTGCCTCTTTAATTTCTTTAATTGCTTTTTGTGATAATTTTGGATCATTTTCACATAGTTTCGCTATGTAAATTAATTTTCTAATTAGCTCATCATAACTTTCATTTTTATATTGCTTAAACTTATCCAACTCTTCTTTTGTATGAACATTTAAGCGCAGTGTTGTTTCCATTTTTTCAAATCATAGCTTTAGTATATATTTGTATACTTAAGTATACTATTTAAATATTTCTATTTTTTTGTTAATATTTATAATCCTCTTTATCTTATACTAATTAATAAAATGCATATAAATAACATACTTAAAGAGCAGGTTTCAAGGATTAAGATCAGCGATTCTGAAAAAAAAGAGCTTGCTGAAGTAGCAAGAAGTGTAAGAGAAGCTATAGAGTCAAAAATTAAAAGGAAGGGAATAAGAGCTGAGGTCTTTATTGGAGGCAGTTTAGCAAAAAATACTCTAATAAAAAAAAGCGCTTATGATATTGATATCTTCTTAAGATTTGACAAGGATTATTTAGAAGAGGATATTAAAAAGCTTGTAAAAAAGATATTTTTCCTTTTTAGAGTTCCAAATTTTAGAATAAAACTTAGAAAAATTCACGGGTCTAGAGACTATATCCAGATTAGGTTTAAAGATAAAAAAGTTATTGTGGAAGTAGTTCCGTGTATAAAAGTAAGCAGGCCTGAAAATGCCAGAAATACTACTGACTTGTCTTACTTTCATGTTGATTATGTAAAAAAAGCTTTTAAGAAAAATAAGAAACTGGAGGAAGAGGTTATGCTAGCCAAATCCTTCCTTCATGCACAGAAGTGTTATGGGGCTGAATCTTACATAAAGGGCCTTTCTGGATATGCTATTGAATTATTAATAATTAAATATGGAAGTTTTATTAGACTACTGAAGGAAATTTCCAGATCTGATAGCAGGATAGTAGTAGATCTTGAAAGATATTATAAGAATCCGAAAGAACTTGATATTGGATTAAACAAAGCTAAGCTAGAGTCTCCAATAATCATAATTGACCCTACTTTTAAAAGCAGAAATGCTTCTGCCTCACTTTCTTTAGAGACTTATCACAAATTAAAGAAGGCATCTCATGATTTTTTAATAAAGCCTGATTTAACATTTTTTGATGAAAAGAAAATTGATTTAATAAGTTTAAAGAAGGAAGCTGTTGAGACAAATTCTGAGATGTATAAAATTTTGTTAAAAACTGGAAAGCAGTCTGGAGATATAGCTGGAACAAAACTTAAGAAATTTTCAGGGGTATTATTAAGATTTATTGAGAAGTATTTTGATGTTCATAAAGAGGAATTTGAGTATGATGGAGAGAATTATGCCTCTGTTTATACTGTATTGAAAAGAAAGAAGGAGATAATAAATGTTGGTCCAAGAATAGATATGAAGGAGGCTGTTGAGGGCTTTAAGAAAAAGAATCCTGTCTGGTATATTGAAAATGGGCATGTAAAAAGTGCTAAAAGAACTGACTATACTTTAAGTGAAATCATTAAGATATTTAAGAGCATTAACAGAAAGACTATAAGAGACATGGGTGTTAAGAAAATAAGGATTGAGAAAGTGTAATTAAATTTTATATTTAGAGATTGAATAATTATTGCTTGGATCTTGACTAAACATTTTTCTTAATTTATCAGCTTCAGTTATTATATCATATCTTAAGTTATCTGCTCTTTCCTCAGATAACCTAGTGACTTCTTCAGGAGTAATATGATCTCCTTTAAGCCACCCATTATATATGTTAAAGTATATTCCTTCATTTGAGATATTTGTTATAATTCTTATTCTCTTTTTCATTTTATTACTCAAATAAGACTATATTAGTTCCTTTAATATTCGGACTTTCTTCAACCTTAAACTTGCTGACTAATTCCTCTAGACTTAACAAAGTTATATTCCTATCAAGCAAGGTTCTTAAATCATCTACAGTTTTATCATCAAATTTAAAACATTTAGAAATATAGACAAAGTTAGGATTTGAAGAATCTATAGCAAAATAATTGTAATCTCCTTTGAAAGGGTTATTTAAGGTATCAAAATAAACAGTATCTTTTTTAGGAGCTACCTTCTGGAATGACATTCTACTTTCCTGGCTTTTTCATAGCCATGTCAAATAAAGAAACAAAAGACTTTACAAAGAATTCTGAAGAGAACCATACAGCCATTTGCTCGTGGTTTTCATCTGATTCATTAAGCATAAAAAGAATTTCTTTTTTGTCTGATATGTAATATGAAGCATTTATGTCTATCTTCTTTGCCTTTATATTAAGCCGTTCATTTAATGACTTTATTTCAGCATCTGATCCGTTTAAGGCAATTATTACTTTAACTCCTGCATCAGAAATCTGCTTTAATATAGGCTCAAGCAACTTAAGTCTTTTTCTTAGCTCTGTTGTTGAAACACAGATTATAACTTCACTTTTTGCAAGAGTAAGTATATCACTTATCTGTCCATTAATATTTGTTCTTCCCCTAAGAGTTGTTGAAATATCCTGATTCTTGATTAGTTCTGTCTTTGATGAGTGAAGAGTTTCAAGCTCCAGGTATTCTTTTGTATCTTTAATATTAGAAAGAAGATTAACTTTTTCATTCATCTCTTCAACTGTATTTTTCTTAAGCTTTTCAATAACAGCTGTTGGTTTTACTGCAAGGTATTTTACAGGCTTTCCTATCTTCTGCATTGCAAATCCGTTTTTCTCTAGAGACTCAAGAACATCGTAAGTTCTAGATCTAGGAACTCCTGAGAGTTCGGCTATTTCTCCAGCTGATGCTACTCCTTTAGTCAAAAGAGCAAGCCATACTTTAGTCTCGTAAATATTAAGTCCAAAATGGTCTTTTATCTTATTAACAAGCTCTGGTTTAAACATCATCTTGATTTTCTCCTTGTTCTTTTAGGTTTAGAAATTTTTGACCTAATTGAATCAATACTGTAGCTTCTACCAAAATCATTTAAAAACTCTAAAAATAGATCTGGATTTTCATAACTTATAACTATCTTAAGCATGTCAGGAGGAGTTATTTGCTTATATACTGATATGTCTAATCCATTAATTTTATTTTCTTCAACATATTTATCTAATGCTTTTTCAAGATTTTCCCTATCGAATTCGCTAAGTCTTACTCTACCTGAATTAGCCAAGTTATGAAGAAATCCTCTGTTTTCTTCTCTAAATACATTAATTTCTGAAGTATATGATTTCATTTTATTGAGAAACCTCCTGCTCTGGTTTTTCAACAATCATTTCAAGAAGGTTTTCTTTCTGTGTTCTTTGTTTTGACTCTTCTGCTAGTGATTTTATTGCATCATAATCAAGACCTTGCCTCTTTAATTCGACAATATCCTGACAGCTGATATTAACTGAGTATTCAGCATTAAGTGTTAAGATTCTTCTAGCTTCTTTTGGATCTACATGGTTTACCATTAACGAGGTTATATCATCTCCATTAAACCCTACAGCTCCTCCAAACTCCTGAAAGAAAACATAAACATCTTCTGGTTTTATATTTTTATTATCTAAATCAATAATATTCTTTGCCGTTAAAGTCTGTCTTCCAAAACTTAGATAATCTTTTGCTTCAGATGGAGAGATATTCATTTTAATAAGATCAACTATCTCTTTTCCTGAGAATTTATCATCATGATAAGCTACTTCACTTCCTAATTCACCGAGTAAATTCTGCATTTCTTCCCTACTTAATCTTCCAAAATATCCTGTATATTCCTCTTTTCTAGTATCATGATTATATCTTTCTCCTTCTTCTATTCTTACAACATGAGGATTGTTAATTTCCTTATCTATTCCCATTTTGTATGCTCCAACTCCAGTCCCTGCTATAGATGCTCCTATTACTATCAATCCAAATTTAATCAAATTATCTCTTATAGATTGGTTTGTCATTTTATTGAATCTCCTCGTACAAATTTTTTTGTTTTAAGTATTCTCTTCCTAAATTAATCTGAAATTTCACTATTTCAGTAGCGTTTAATCTCATTGTATCATTCATCAAAATCATGTCTGGTGATGGGATGAATCCATTTTCTTTAGCTATTTCTTCATATCCTGGCATTACAGCTCTTAAGTGCAAAAGAGTAGTTAGAGCATCTACATTACCATCATTATCAAAATCCCTAAGGTAGATAATATCTTCATCACTTCTAGGATTTGGAAGACTAATTGATGGTTTAAATTTATTTAATAAGTCTTCTTCTGAAAATTTTGGTGAATAATCTCCTCCACATCCAGTCAGAGAACCAGCTAAAGCTCCTCCTAAAAGTGCTAAACCTGATAAAGATCTTTTAATATGTTTCATTTTATTGAGAAGCCTCCAGTTTAACTTCAGACAAAACCTTATCATTAATTTCTTTCATACTTTGGATATTAGCATATTTTTCAAAGGGATGTCCTAATGGTAAGTCATTTGACAAATTAATTCTTTCATATCTACCATCATTGTTATAATCTATAGCCTCTAAAAAACCATGTTCATCATTAATAACTAAAGAAGTAACTGATTTTCCTCTATCCATTCTTACATTATATCCTTCATATACAGTAATATGTTTTGGTGGAGCACATCCAGTCAGAGAACCAGCTAAAGCTCCTCCTAAAAGTGCTAGGCTTGATAATGATCTTTTTATGTTCATTTTAATTATTTTATTTCTAGATTTTGTCTTAACTTAGTAGCAGTTACACCCCTTTATAAATCTTTTGCTTTTGTTACCTTTACCTAGTAAAGACAAGACTTAAAAACCATATTTTTCTATAAAATTAATGGAACAAATCAGAAGAGATTATAGCGATCTTGAATTAATGGAAGGATTTGAAAGAGAGCATAAAAAAATATTATCTTTAGACCATAATAGGCGCAGAGATATAAGTGCTATGATTAAAGATTGTAAGGAAATGCTTGATGAAAGCTACATCAAACAAGAGGGAAGAAATAGAGTGTATAAAGAGGTTCATCTTAACTTACAGGCTATTTTAGGAATTATTAGGGAGATGAAGGCAGAGATCTGGAAGTGGCCTGTCTATAATCGCTCTAGCGATATTGGAAGAGATGTATGCTATCAATCAAAATTAAAAAAGGTTAAAGAGATAATGTATGCTGAAGAAGATGTAAGAGCCTTAATAGGTATTTTTAATACTCCTAGAAGAATGAAAAAATCTTACAATGGAAGGTCTAGATAAGTGTGAATAAATAACCCAGAATCATTCCTGCGAAGATTCCTGCTGTTATGAATGGCATTGCAGGATAGAACTTCTTTTTCTTAGCAAATATAAATAACAAGACAAGAGAGATTGAGGCACATAAGGTAACTGCAAGTGCTGGAATTAATCCCCATGCTCTAAGAACTACTCCTGAGGCAATTATTGGAAAGACAACATCTCCTCCGCCAAGAATTGCTGTATTAACCTTAATATTTTTTAGTTTACTAATTTGATTTTTCTGCTTCAGCTTCTGAACAAGAGCCTTCTGTTTTTTATCTAGGTAAGGAACAAAGAAGCCTGCAAAAATCTTTACCTCATTTATCTGGTATTTAGCCATCTTCTGCATTATTCCTGAGTGCCAGACAGCCCAGAGATCATATATAGATATTAGTAAGAGAATGATAACTAGTGAAAAGATTCCTAAAAGTGGAACAAATACTGCAGCTATTCCAGGATAAATTAGCAGCTCTGTAAGGTTATGGACAAGGAAATTTCTTTTAAAGGTTTTATAGAAGGCTAGAGGAAGCGCTATAATAAGTGCAATAATTGATGAGTATTTTGAGAATGGATATATGAAGGCATTAAATGCTATTCCTAGGCTGATTATAACTACAAGGAAGAACCAGATTCTCATAAAAACTGCTAGTTTTAGTTTTATTAATAGAAAGATAAAAATCAGAGCTATTGTAAATGCAATTATCAGTGAGAATAATGACTGGGTTTCTGTTG
>DYHK01000009.1:9785-13234 GCA_020724205.1 Candidatus Aenigmatarchaeum sp.
GCTTCCATTCCATAAGGAAGATTTGATGTTGTAATATTCTGAAGAGTTCCATTAATTTCAATCTGCTGAGTAATTGGAGTGTACTGATATATAACAGCTAAGCCAATAAGCTGAGCTATGACAAACATACTTATGAGAATTAGAGTTACCTTAAGATTATGCTTAATTTTATTTCACCTCTATATTTACTAATTGTGAAGTTGAAAGATGTTTTTAAATGTTGAGAAGGATTTTTAAATTATGGTTTTTGACTTCTTTAAATGGAAAGGGAAACTATTGAAGAAAGACTAAGTGAAAATAATGTCCTGAATGAAATATCCTTACTTAACCAGTATCTTCAAAGAAAAGGAAATGGATCTGCCATACATAAAATTGGTAATATTAGAGAAGCAGTATTGGGCAAAAAAAGATTAATGGAAAGAGAAAAATATAGGTCAGATATAACTTTTAGAGAGCTTAAAAACTTAAATCCTAGGATTTATGATTCATTAATAAAGAGAATCGGAGAATCTATTTTATTATACGACTATAAAATCTAAAGTTACTTCAGCCTTAATGTTTCTAGATTTCTTGGTACATTAGTTTCAACATGTTCTATTTTGTAGAGAGTAGATGCAAGATCTAAAGACTTTGAGACCTCTCCATGATTGATAATTATTCTTTTTGGTTTTGGCTTACAATTTTTTACAAAGTTAAGAAGCTCTGTACGCCCTGCGTGAGCACTGAATCCATCTATCTTATTTACTTCAAGATTAATTGGAATTACTTCTCCTGATTCTGATCTTAATTCTTTTAATCCTTCTTGAACTTGTCTTCCTAAAGAACCTACTCCTTGATAAGATACAAATATTACACTATTTCTTTTATTTCCTGCAAAGTGTTTGAAGTATTCAACAGATGCTCCTCCTACTAACATTCCTGATGTAGCAAGAACAACACAAGGCCCTCCTTCAATTACTTCTTTTCTTTCCATTGAAGAGCCTACACGCTTGAATATATCTGAGACAAATGGATTTTTATCTTGGAAGACAAGAGACTTAACATTCTGGCTTAGATAGTCTGGGTAGGCTGTGTGAATTGCATTAATATCCCATATCATTCCATCAATATAAACAGGTATTGGTGGAAGTTTCCCAGATTTTATTGCATCATCTATAATTAACATGGTTTCCTGAGCTCTTCCTAAACCTAGTTCTGGAATTAATACCTTTCCTTCACGCTCAATTGTTTTTTTAATTATTTCCAGCAAGGTATTCTCAGATTCTATTCTTGGGGGAAGAATATCATTTTTACTTCCGTAAGTTGATTCTATTATTACTGTCTCAACTCTTGGGAAGACTGTTACAGCTGGATCTAATAAACGAGTTTTTGAGTATTTGAAGTCTGCTCCATATAATAAGTTGTGAGATCCATTTCCAATATTTATGTGAACCATTGCAGAACCTAGAGCGTGTCCAGAATTGTAGAATGTAATTCTTATATCAGGTGTAACATCTGTAACCTCATTAAAGTTCAGGCAGATGCTGTGTTTTACCATTTCTTTTATATCTGTTGAGCTGAATAAGGGAGTGGCTGCCTGCTTGTATGCAACTCCAATAAAATCAAGTCCTAGTAAGGCAGAGATATCTCTTGAGGGATATGTCATGTAAACAGGACCTTGGTAACCCATCTTGTAAAGATAAGGTAATAAACCGCAGTGATCAAGGTGAGCGTGGCTAAGTATAACTGCGTCAATAGAACCTATATCAAATTCTGGAACATCAAAGTAAGGGAATTTATCTGCCCCGTGAGAGGCAACATCAATTCCACAGTCTAGAAGTATTTTTGAATGTGGTGTCTGAAGTAGTAAGCAACTTCTTCCTACCTGTCTACCACTTCCTAAGAATGTAAGTCTTACCCACTCTTCTCTCTTATCATTAGACCAGTCTTTGTATATTTTTTTACCAATATCGTTAAGGAATTTTCTTCTGTAGTTGTTGTTTGCATAAAGAACTTCACGAATATTATCTGTTATCTTGCTTGCTATTGAAGAGCTTCTCTGAACTTGTGGAGACCACATGGTTTTTTCTTTTATTTCCTGAAGTATAGAGCCTTGCTTTCCTATTACTAGTCCTGGCTTTTTTGCTTCTATAACTACAATACTACGAGGAGAATCAAATAAAATATTTGTAATCTCAGCTTCTATAGGAACTGTTTTTTCTATAATTTCTTTTGTCTTTTCCTGAGTTAATAGAAGTTTTTCGTCAGCTCTTAGCTCTATTCTCTTCTTGTACTTATTTACAAGCTCTTTAATTTTTGATTCACCTTCATTAAAGAATTTTTCATTGTCTGTATAAAGAACAATGTTCGCTGCTTCAAAAGAGGCGTCTTTGATATGCTTAGCTGGAAGTTCTTCTGTTATACTCTTCAAAATGTCTGTCATATTTTTTTAGAAATTTTCTATCTGTTTAATTAATAAAAATCACTTAAATACTGATTGTATTTCCTGATCCACAACCTTCTTTATTCCTTCTCTAGTGATTGTGAAAATATCAATACCGAAACCACTTGCAGTGTCTCTTTGTGTTGAAGATTTAAGTGCTTCAACTGCTAAATTAACTCCGTCTTTAACCTTTATGTCTTTTTTATAAGATCTTTCTAAGTAACCAAGTATGAAAGGCATTCCGCTGCTGAAGTTAGCGTCGTAATCTCTAATTTCAATTATTCCTCCAGCAGGCTCTATTGAGTAGATTCTTGCTGTTCCTTTTTCATCAAGACCTGCTATTAAAGTTCCTACAATAGCTGGAATCATTGATGGCTGTCTTATTCCTCTGAAGGTTATCATTGCCAACAGATTAGCTGCTTCTTTAACAGTTGCAGGGCGCTTGCTTTTTATCTCTTTTATTCTTAATTCTGCTGAGAGTAATCTTAGTGTGAATTGAGCATCTGAAACACTTCCAGATGTAGCTACAAGAATATTTTCAGCAACGTTGTAAATTTTTTTGAAATTTTTATCCATTGCAAGATTTCCAGCTGTAACTTTTCTATCTGATCCAAGAACAACTCCGTCTGTACATACAATTCCAACTAGACTTGTTCCTGTCTTAAGAATTGAATCTTTTATTTCCTTGCTCATTTCGTATACCATTTTTATTTATTAGTATTAGTAATATCCTCTAGAACTTATACTTATTTGATGTTTGAGATATTTATAAAGGTTATGGTTCTTTAATTCAATTTAAGGAAACTTCCCTATATTGTTTAACTCTTGAAATATTAAATTTTTCACAAATATCGCTTAATAATTGCTGAGGATTAACTACTCCTTTAACAGATACTTGTATACAATTTAAACCTTCATGGTATCTTATGTTTTCTTCTTTTAGTTTCTGATCTGAATGTGTAAAAGTTTCCCATACTTCACTTAATGGAAAGTTAAGAGGATTGGTTCTATTTTTTGGAGTTAAATA
>DYHK01000010.1 GCA_020724205.1 Candidatus Aenigmatarchaeum sp.
GGGTTATTTTGAATGGGTGGAAACAGGAAAATTATTTCGCTTTAGTTTTGCAATACAGCTGATGAATTTATCTTATTCAATGATCGATCCTTTAGTAAAGTATATTATTGGAAATTATTCAAATGTTAATATAGTACCCGCATACGAAGTAGCCCGAAAATTTGCCACTTCCATTTCCGGACTTTTTTTTAATACATTTAAAATAATATTACCCAAATCAAGTTCACTAAAATCATCCGAGGAAATCCAGAACTTTATTAAGTATAAATTAACAGAATATTCCCAATACGGAATTATATACTCTGGTATGACAATAGGAATATTGTTATTACCAATTATTTTAACGATGAATTTAATATTTGGGATGAAAGAAACAATAATAATATACTTAATATTAGTATTACCGGAAGCAGTAAATAATTTTGGATTCTCTATTTATAATTTTTTTATTGGGGTCGGTCGGTTACGAATTCTTACTTTCGTTCAAATCAGTAATTTAATTATGATGACTATTGGTACGTTTATGGGGTTTTATTTCTTTAACAGCATTTTAGGATTGTTAGGGTATTTTTTTTCTGTAGTTCTTGGAAATTTAATAATGCTTCATTACTTAAATAAGAATTGGTATATGGATTTTTTGTGTTTCATTAAAAGATCGAATCTTTATAAACTAATTATTTTACTGGTATTAATTTTTATCGCTTTGATTTTATTATATAATTCATGGCCAATCGATTATAATTATATTTTTGCTTTTGTAAGTATCTTATCATTACTGATGTTTCTAAATCAAATTAAAGAATTTGTTAAAAATATATTCCCATTATTTAGATAATCAAATGAGAAAGCAACCGTTAGTATCTGCCATTGTTTCCGTTTATAATTCAGAGCGGTGCATCAGAGGAAAAATTGAAGATCTTCTTAATCAAACAATAGTAGATAATCTGGAAATCATTATTGTTAATAGTGATTCCAAAGAAAATGAAGAAGAAATAATTCAAGAGTACACAGTTGCTTATCCAAATATTATTTACCTAAGAACCGAAGAGAGAGAAACAATTTATAAAGCTTGGAATAGGGGGATAAAAATTTCTAAAGGTAAATATATTACCAATGCCAACGCTGATGATAGATTAAAAATGGATGCATTTGAGGTACTTGTAAATGTTCTTGAAAAAGATAATAATATTGCTTTGGTTTATGCCAACCAGTACATTTCTAATATCCCAAATGAAAAGTTTAATGAAATAAAAACAAAAAAGAAATGGATAATACCACAATTCGATTATTTTGTTCAGTTGGATAGGTGTGTTGTTTTATCTCAGCCCATGTGGAGAAGTTCCTTACACTTTGAAGATAATATTTGGTTTGATGAAAATCTAGAAATATGTGGAGATCATAAATTTGTTCTGAAAATTCAGAAAAAATATTCAATAAGATATTTACAAAGTGTATTAGGAACTTTTTATGTTGATAAAAAAAGAACTAACCGATCATTAAATAACTTAAAATATCTTGAAATCGAAAAAACAAATATGACTAGTAATTTTATTTGCCATTATATAAATACAATAGATGAAAAAAATTTATGGGTAATTAAAAAAATGTTTACTTGTAAAGTCGTTTTACCCATCCCAATCTTAAGAGGATTAAATATTATTAAAAATATTGTTTTACCTAATAAACATCAGTTTACTCATGAATTCGTATACTACGTTTATATATTAATTTGTATGCGCCTAGGAGAATATGGAAAAGCGTTATATTATTCAAATAAACTTTTAAAACGAAAAGATTCTGCAAGAATAAAATTGTTAAAAGAAAAAATAATAACAAAAATAAATTAAATTGCCGATTGTCTGATTAACACAAAAAATTATTTGCAGATAAAAATGAGATTATTCACTTTTAATATTTTATGAAAATATTACAAATAAATAATTTTCCTAGATTAGGAGGTGCGGAAGTTTTATTTCAAAATAGTATTGAACTCCTTGAACGGTATGGTAATCAAGTAGTTTCCTTTAGTTCAAGAATTAATGAAAAAAATATTGTGACTGATTATTCAATTGAGAAATCTAAAAGTTTAGTTTCCCGGGCATATTCAATTGAGGCAAAAAAAAAAATAGAGCAAATTATTTTATTAGAAAAACCAGACATTGCCCATTTTCATAATATTATTGGAAGTATAACTTTTTCGATTTTACCTGTGTTAAAAAGGAATAAAATTCCTATTGTTGCCACAATTCATGACTATAAGTTATTATGCCCTACTAGTAATTTCTATAATGCTAGAAAGAATGAGTTATGCGAAAAATGTAAAGGTGGAAAATTTTATAATTGCGTAGTAGATAGGTGCTCTACTAAAGGACTGCTGAATAGTATATTATTATCGAGCGAAGGTTATTTCAGGAATATATTTTTCCCATTTCATAAGATAATTGATGAGTTCATCTTTGTGAGTGATTTTGAGCTTAAGAAATTTTTAGAGGTTTACCCTTATCTTATTTCAAAGTCGAATCTTATTTATAATTTTACAAACCGCTTTTCTTATAGTGAAAACAAAGGGAATTATTTTTTATCTTTTGGCAGACTTGCTGTAGAAAAAGGATTATTAACCCTTCTAGAGACATTTCGTAGGCTCCCAAGTGCAACCCTTAAAATTGTTGGTGAAGGAGAATTAAAGGAAGTTATTTCGAATAATAAAACCCATAATGTTGAGTTAATTGGATTTAAATTTGGAAAAGAATTGGAACAGATTATTAAAGACGCCTACTTCACTATTGTTCCATCTGAATGTTATGAAACAAACTCTTTAACTACAGTAGAATCCTATTCTTTTGGAAAACCAGTAATAGGTACTAATCTAGGAGCATTAAGTGAACTTATAATTAATGGTATTACCGGTTTTACTTTTAAGAGAAAAAATATTGATGAGCTTGCTGAAATTATAAATACTTGTCTTCGAATGGGAAATGAACAATATTTCCATTATTCTAAAAATGCCTTTAAATTTGCAAATGAAAAATTTTCGCCAGACGTACATTATACTCAACTAATGGAAGTATATAATAAAGCTCTACTTAAAAATTAATAAAATTTTTGGGACTGGTCTTTTTAATGAAGATACTAATTGATGGAAGAGTATTAGATAGAAAAATAACAGGTACGAGCAGATATTTGCTTAATATTTTAAAGGTATTACCGCAATGCGATAATATTAATAACTATTTATTAATCACAAATTCTGCCCCAGACTCTAACAGAAGTTTCTACAAAATAATTAATTATAAAAGCTCTATACTTCCTTACAAACTATATTCTCCATTTTGGTTAAATTATAATATTCCGTCGCTTATAAAAGAGCATAGAATTGATATACTTTTTTCACCAAACGTTTTAACACCTATAAATAAAATAAAAGGTGTTAAATTTGTATCGGTTGTACACGATTCTATTTACAAAATATACCCTGAATATTATCCTTTCTTCTATCGTTTATATTTAGATTTTTTTTTACCAATATCGTTAAATAATTCAGATGCAATTGTCACGGTTTCTGAATTATCGAAAAAAGATATTACTAAACATTTTCATATACACAATGAAAAAATATTTGTAATTCCAAACACAGTTTCTTCTATTTTTAATTCCGAAAGAGTAAGTGAGGATGAAAAAAGTAAGCTGGTATTTAAGTACGGGCTGCCAAGGAAATATTTACTTTTTGTAGGTGTAATTGAAAAAAGAAAAAACATCTTTGGAATTTTGAAGGTGATGGATAAATTAAAAGAAAAAGGAAGTAAATTAGAATTAGTTTTAGTAGGAAAATCCGGTTACTATGCTTCGATGATTTTACCAGAAATTAAAAAGCGGGAAAATTTTATTAGATACATTAGTTTTATTGATGATATAGATCTAGCCTCGATTTACAAAAGTTCATTTGCTTTTATTTTTCCATCATATTATGAAGGATTTGGCATCCCGCCTTTAGAAGCTATGAATTGTGGAATTCCTGTTCTTTCTTCTAACACTTCTGCTATGTTAGAAGTTGTTGGAAATGGGGGAATTCTTCTGGACCCTGATGACCATGATTCGTTTGTAAATGAAATACTAAAACTAGAAAATGATGAAGATTTTTATTCTGCGATGAAAAGAAACGCTTTAGAACAAGCAAAAAAATTCAACTTAGAATCGAGTACTAAAAAATTAATAGATATTTTTAATGTATTTAAGTAACTCAAGTTGTTGCCTATTAATCAAAGGGCATTGTAGCCACCAATTTCACTAATTATCACGAATATAATTATAATATAATTTGTGAAATTCGTGGCAAGATAATACAAAATAATATCTAGCAGTCAACCTGTGTAAGTAAGCTACTATTTTGAGGTTAACAAATCACTTTGATGAAAATACTCTTAGTCATAACAAAATCTGAAATTGGCGGAGCACAAGTTTTTATTTTAAACCTTGCAAGATCATTAAAAAATATGGGGCACCAGGTAGAAGTTGCGGCCGGCGATGGTAATTATCTGTTTACTGAGCTTGAAAATAATGGAATTATTTATCACTACCTTAATTCATTGAAAAGAAATTTCAATATCCCAAAAGCACTTTATTTTATATTTGATCTTTATCGTCTCCTAAAAAAAAATAATTATGATATAATTCATTTGAATAGTTCTAACACTTTAATTGGTGCGCTTTCATCTTATTTTTTTGTGAAACGTCCTAAAATAGTATTTACATTCCACGGACTGTCGCTACTCGATAAAAATTATCAAACCAATTTTTTCTTGAAATACCTTACAAAAACCTATTACAAAATATTTCTGAAAATTATTGATGAGTCCGTTTTTGTTAGTCAATCTAATTTTACAGAAATGCAAGATGCTGGAATAACTAAAGATGCTAAAGTAATTATGAATGGATTAGATTCAGGTAATATGAACTTCATCTCAGCCAAAGAAGCTAGAGAATATTTTTCTGATTTATGTAAAGTTGATTTTATGGAGACTTTTCTCTTGGGCTCTACGGGAAGGCTATCGTATCAAAAAAATTACGATTTTTTAATTGATAACTTTTCTGATATTAATAAGAAAATTCCAAATGCAAGGGTAATAATAATAGGCGATGGACCGGATAGGGAAATTTTGAGTAGGAAAATAAAATTGCTTAGCATCGATAAATATTTTTTCTTCTTAGGTGCAATAAAGGACTCATTTAGATATATAAAAGCTTTCGATTTGTTTGTCTTACCATCTCGTTATGAAGGACTCTCAATAAGTTTAATTGAGGCAATCTTTGCTGGAATTCCAATTCTCGCTAGTAATGTAGGAGGTAATTCTGAAATAGTTGGAATTAAATCTCCTCAGCTGTTCAATTTAAATGATCCGGAAGATTTTTTACGAAAACTTATTGATATAAAAAATAACCGGTCACTCATTGTTGACTCTAATATTAGTATTAAAAACAAGTTTGCCTTGGAAAAAATGACTTTGAGTTATGAAAATTTATACAAGTCTTTATTGAATGATTAGTATAGTATTTGTTAATAAAATTGATTTAAGAGGCAGGGGCCAATAATCCAAAAAATCACTAAAAATATCTTTTCGCTTTCGGTTGGACAATGCTTATCCCTGGCGTTAAATTTTATTTCATTTGTTCTTGCTGCAAGGTATTTAACTGTTCATGATTTTGGCACATTCGGTTTTCTTGTTGCTATCGTTGGTATTCTTTCTAAGGTAATCGATTTTGGCTTAGGACCTATTATTTTCCGGGAGTATTCAAAATATTTAGATAGCAACAAGCTTTTAAATAGCGCTATTTCAATTCGACTCGTAATCTTTTTAGGTTTAGTAACAATCTATAATATCACTGTTTTCTTTCTTGATTTTACATTAAAAGAAATAATTCTTTCCAATATTTTATTTGTTAGCATTATCCTTTCTACTAGAATGGCTAATTTTAGAGAACTTATTGCCACGCCTTTTAAAGTTCATCTTAAGATGCATTACCCAATGACCCTTACAATACTGGATAGTTTATTATTTCTTATACTGGTTGCGGTTATGTCTTTAGTAAAAGGCGGGTTATATTATTTCGTTCTTTCATACGTTTTGTCAACCTTACCTGGATTTGTAATTCAATTTGTATTTCTCGAAAAAAAATTCGATTTCAAACCCTTTATTACTTTTTACAAAGCAAAGTGGCTGCTTAAAGAAGCATATCCGCTGGCAGGATTTGTATTACTGGCAATTGTATATCAGCAGTTTGATATTGTTCTACTTACTTACTATAAAGGCGAATACTCTGCTGGAATTTATTCTGTTGCCGCACGGCTAACTATGCCGCTAAACATTATTCCAAATGTTGTTGTAACTACTGTATTCCCTTTCCTCGTAAAAAACCTGTACGACCGGATTAAAACCGATGCAATTAACTCGCTGGTTTTTAAAGTTCTTTTTCTTATCTCTTTTCTTATTGCTGTTATTTTTTCTTTCAGATCAGAAAACATTGTTACTCTACTGTTCGGAATAAAATTCCGTTCAGCCGCTCTGCCTTCTGCTATGATTTTCTGGTCCCTTGTGTTTATGTTTTTTAATTACTTTACTCTCGATCTTCTAACTGCGCATAGCAAACAAATAATAAACTTAGTTTACTCTTTGCTTCTGGTCGTCTCTAATACAATACTTAATGTTTTACTAATTCCGCATTATTCTTATGCCGGTGTTGGATTTGCAAAAGTAATAGCCGGATTTCTTGGCTTTATGTTTCTCTTCTGGGCATTAAATAAAAATCAATTTACTTTATCATTTATAAACCTTAGATTTTTTATATGGGCTCTATCTGTTGCAGCATTGGTGTACGTCTTATCGATGCTGCCCCTTTTAATTTACCTTTTAGTATCGTTCATATTAATTTTGTATTCGTTAAAGCTTTTTAACTATTTTGAAAATGAGGAGTGGGATTTGATTTTCCGATTAATTAACAGGGAACGATGGAGCAGCTATCTCCGCAAATAGATGTTTCTGTTATTATTGTTAACTATAACGCGTTTCATCTGCTAGATGAGTGTCTAAATTCTATTTATGCGCAGTGCATTAATACAAGCAATGAAATTATTGTGGTTGATAATGGTTCTGATACCGGCGAGGTTGAGTCTGTAACTCGTAAATATCCGGATATCATTCTCATTAAAAATAAAATGAAAATTGGTTTTTCTGCTGCTAATAATAAAGCTCTATTGAATGTAAAGGGAAAGTATATTCTTTTTTTAAACAATGATACTAAGTTTACCCGGGATTCTATTAAAACGGTTTTCGATTATGCAGAAAAGTCAATAGAAAAATTATTAATTGGTATTCAACTGTTAAATTCTGATGGCTCTAAACAGGAAAGCGTTGTATTGTTTCCATCGGTATGGAACGGAATAACAGAGAATCTATTTCTTTACAAGTTGTTTCCTGAATCTAAGTTTTTTAATACTATCAGAATAATTATGATATAAAAGAGCCAATTGAAACTGATGTTATTCGAGGTGCTTTTATGTTTTGTCCGGCAGATGAAATCCGGAAGTTAAACGGCTTAGACGAAAGATTTTTCTTTTACTCTGAAGAGACGGATCTGTGTAAGCGTTTCAAAAATAGCGGAGGCAAAATAATTTTTTACCCCATAACCTCAATTATTCATCATGGCGGTGCAACTGCCGATACGAATTTGTGGTTCAAATTCAAGAATCAAACAATTGGAAAAATCCAGTATTATCAGAAACACTTTTACGGTATTAATTTTTTTATTGCAATTTTTTTCCATTGGATTGGACTCTTATTAAGAGGAATAATCTTTTCGATTTCCGGAATGATAACACTAAATAAGAACAGATTACTAAAAGGTTATTACTTTTTTAAACAAATGTTTGTTTATCCAGTTAACAAATTTAATTAACATGAAAATTTTGCAGTTACTTCCTAAAGTCCCTTACCCTCCTGCCGACGGACATAAAAAAAGTATGTGGGGAGTAATTAAGCACCTTTCACAGCGCGGACATGAAATTGATATAATTGCCTATAGTCAGAACCAGGATTACAAAAAGGACCTTATTGAAATAAACAAGCATGCCAAAATTTATGTAATCGATATTTTCAACAGCAACAGTATAATCGGCGCAATAAAAAACTTATTCAGCGGTGTTCCATACAACATCAGTAAATATAAAACAAAAGAGTACGAGAACTTTCTAACAAAACATTTGGCAGCAAAAAAATATGATATTATTCATGTTACTAATGCTCATATGGGCTGGACGGTAGATGTAATAAGAAGAATAACTAATTCCCCTGTAGTTCTGCGCGAAGAGAATTTTGAGCTTGCTATTATGGAAAGGTATTATAAGAACCAGCAGAATCCATTTCTAAAAAAATATGCTTATATGCAATACAGAAAATTTCTTAAATACGAACCGGCTCTTTGCGGAAAATTTGATAAGTGTATAATGATGAGCAGTGAAGACCGGAAGAGATTACTAAAATTTAACCCATCGGCTAAAACAAACGTTATTCCGCTTGGAATTGATAAAGAACTACTAGATATTAAAAAAGAAAAAACAGAAAATTTTTCACTTGTACATATTGGTTCATTAGAATGGTATCCCAACTATGATGGTCTAAAATGGTTTCTAACCAAAGTTTTTCCTTTTATTGTTGAGGAATTTAAAGAAACAAAACTTTACCTCTACGGCAGCGGGATAACAAAGAATTTTTATTTCCCTGATAATATTAAAGACAATATTATTGTAAAGGGATTTATAAGCGATATCTGGAACGATGTAATAGAAAAATCTCTTGCTGTTGTTCCTCTTAGAATTGGAAGCGGCATTAGGGTTAAGATATTAGAAATGCTTGCTTCCGGCATTAATGTAATTACAACTTCGCTTGGTAAAGAAGGAATACCAGTTGAAGACAGCAAGGAATTAATAATTGCCGAAAATGAAATTGAATTTAGAGAGAAAATAATTAATTATTTTAATGGTAAGTATTATTCCAAACAGATGTCTGAAAACGGCAGGGAAATGGTTAGACTAAATTATTTATGGGAAAATATTACAGATCAATTTGAAGCCACTTATAAAGATTTGCTAAACTGATTATGGTACTATTACTTGAAATATTGTTTTATGCAGTATCCTTTTTGGTTATCAATTCGTTTTTTATTTATCCTTTTGTGCTTTACTTAAAAAGCAGAAAGCATACTAAAATAGTTACAGATATTAATTATAGTCCCACAATATCAATCTTAATTGCTGCATATAATGAAGAGACGGTAATTGAAGAGAGGATAAAAAATCTATCCGGGATGAATTATGATTTAAGTAAAGTTGAGATATTTATCGGTTCCGATGCATCTACCGATAGAACGAATGACATTTTATTGGAACAAAAAAAGAAATATAACTGGCTTAACGTTTACATTTCGGAAGAACGAAAAGGTAAAGCGGGAATTCTGAATGAACTCTATAAACAAGCCGGTAATGAAATACTTGTTTTTACAGATGCAAACACACAGTTTCACAAAGATGCATTGAATAATTTAATAGAAGATTTTTCAAATGAAAAAATAGGCGGCGTCTGCGGAAAACTTGTTTTAATGGATAACGAAAAAAGTAAGAGTGAAGGTGTTGAAGAAGCAGAATATTGGAAGTACGAAACCATAATAAAAACAATGGAAGGGAAATGCGGAATTTTACTCGCCGCTAATGGAGGTATTTTTGCAATAAGAAAAGAATTATTCCATCCTGTTCCTATTCTTAACGCAGTAACCGACGACCTTTTTATTTCCCTTTCGGTAATTGCTGATGGATATAAATTTACATATAGGAATGATGCGGTTGCATACGAAGATACTGGTAAAGATGTTAGCGCAGAATACAAAAGAAAAGTCCGGTTTGGCGCTACAAATTTTGAAACACTTATCTACTTCAAACAATTGCTCTGGAATAAAAACAAGTTCTTAAGCTATGCGTTCTTTTCTCATAAAGTAACAAGGTGGTTTTTACCATTGCTGCTTATTCTGTTATTTATAACCGGATTAATACTTGCCGATTCAAATGATTTGATAAACAAAATATTTTATTTGCAGGTTATTATTTACTTGCTTGCTTTGTGTGGATATCTATTATCTCAAATAAAAATAAGAATACCTTTTTTCTCGATCCCCTATTTTTTTGTTGTATCTAATATTGCAATAGCAGAAGGTTTTATTAAGTTCATAAAAAAAGAGCATAGTGTAATCTGGAATGCTACAGAGAGATCAAAATGAATTATGATATTATTGTTGTTGGTGCAGGAATTATCGGTTTAGCTTCGGCATTAAAAATAATTGAAAAAAATCCATCAATAAAACTTTTGATCCTGGATAAAGAAGAAGCAGTTGCAAAACATCAAACAGGAAATAACAGCGGTGTAATTCATTCCGGTATCTATTATAAACCAGGAAGTCTGAAAGCAGCAAATTGTCTTAATGGCTATAAGATGCTGCTTGATTTTTGCAATAAACATCAAATCAATTATGAAATTTGCGGTAAAGTTATTGTTGCAACTTCTGATAAAGAAATTCCTTATATGAAGAACATATACGAAAGGGGTTTGCAGAACGGATTGAACGGATTAAAAATATTAAGCCCCAGAGAAGTTAGAGAAGTTGAACCGCATGTAGAATGTAAATCTGCAATTAAAGTCCCGCAAACTGGAATAATTGATTATACAGAAGTTAGTTATAAGTTTCTTGAATTAATTTTGAGTCAGGGTTCTTCAATTAAGTTCAACGAAAATGTAACTGGAATAAATATTAAATCCGATTATTGCGAAGTAATTACACAAAACTATTCATACAGATCCAAATATGTTATTACTTGTGCCGGATTACAATCCGATAGAATTGCGAAAATGACTCATCCCGAACTCCAAATAAAAATTATTCCCTTCAGGGGAGAGTATTACAAAATAAAAAACGAAAGAAAATACCTTGTAAAACATTTAATCTATCCCGTACCAAATCCTGAATTCCCATTTCTTGGTGTTCACTTTACGAGAATGATTAATGGAGAAAGAGAAGCCGGACCAAATGCGGTCTTAGCTTTTAAGAGAGAAGGATATTCTAAAACAAGCTTCAATTTAGCCGATGCATTAGATACTATCACTTATCCAGGTTTTCACAAAGTACTTAAGCAGAACTGGAAAGTAGGCATTAGTGAGTTTTACAGATCATTTTATAAACCGGCATTTGTAAAAGCTCTTCAGAAATTAGTACCCGAAATTACTTCAGAAGACCTTATAGCCGGAGGAGCCGGAATTCGTGCCCAGGCGTGCAGCAGAGAAGGCGGATTGTTAGATGATTTTTATATTGTAGAGGACAAAAGAATTTTCCATGTTTGCAACGCACCTTCTCCGGCGGCAACAAGCTCATTATCTATAGGAGATTATTTAGCTAGTAAAGTTTTATCTAAAATATAGTTTTACGGGTGCAGATTGAATAAGAAATTTGAAAAACTACTTATACTTGTAACAGATTTTATTACTGTAAATCTTTCCTGGATTTTCTTTTTCTACTTAAGAGTTTCTACCGGGTGGTTCGAATTAATTTCCAAGCCCGATTTTCTCCTTCCTCTGTTCGCAATCTATTTCTACTGGCTTATTATTTTCACATTTGTCGGTATGTATAGAACCTGGTTCGCCTTATCAAGGTTCGATGAACTTTCAACACTATTCAAAGCTTCTTTTGTCGGAATCTTTATTCTCCTATTCCTAATAATGTGGGATGATTATATTACCGGTTCTGTATCTGCCTTCCGATTCTATATTTTCCTTTATTGGATAATCTTTCTGGTTCTTGTTGGAAGCGGAAGATTAATTGTAAGAAGCATTCAACGGAATTTATTAATAAAAGGAATAGGAAGAAGAAATGCTCTCATTATAGGTTTTAATGAAAGAGCTAACCAAATACACGATACAATTCTTAACCACCGTGCACTCGGTCTTGATGTTGTTGCCTATGTAGCAGTGTTTAACGAGAATCTTAATAAAGAACACAAGAATGTTAAAGTAGTAGATGTTGTTTCCAATTTGGATAGCATAATAGATAGCTTCAACATTAAAAATGTTATTATCTCTGTTGAAAGACATCATGAAGAAATTCTGCTCGATATAATTGCCAGATGCGAAGGGAAAAATATTGCTATTAAAATTGTTCCGGATCTATACGACATAATAAGCGGACAGGCAAGAACATCCCAAATTTACGGTGTTCCGCTAATTGACGTAATGCCGGAGTTAATGCCCGAATGGGAAAAGAAACTTAAACGGTTAATGGATATTCTTCTTTCTTTCGTACTTATTGTTGTAACCTTTCCTATAACGTTAATTACATCAATGGCAGTTAAATTAGAAAGTAAAGGACCGGTCTTTTACAGACAGGAAAGGATGGGAATGAACGGTAAAATATTCCGCATTGTTAAATTCAGAACAATGGTTAAAGATGCTGAAAAACATACCGGCCCGGTTTGGTCTACTAAGGATGATCCAAGAATTACAAAAGTCGGTAAGCTTCTGCGTAAAATTCGTATTGATGAAATTCCTCAGGTTTATAATGTTCTTAAGGGAGATATGAGCTTTGTTGGTCCGCGTCCAGAAAGACCATTTTTTGTTGAAAAACTTTCTCACGAAATTCCTCTTTACAAAAGACGTTTGAAAGTTAGACCCGGAATTACCGGCTGGGCTCAGATTAAGCATAAATACGATGAAACAATTGAAGATGTAAAAGTGAAATTGCGTTATGACCTTTTTTATATTGAGAATATCAGTTTAAGAATGGATTTCAAAATTCTGTTTAGAACCGTGTTTGTCGTTCTCTTTGGCAAAGGGCATTACGATTAATGTAATTTTGTTACACTACTGTTCTTGTGTTCTCAACCTTGAAGGTCGAGCAATGCTTTTTATATCCTGATGACCTTCAAG
>DYHK01000011.1:0-6886 GCA_020724205.1 Candidatus Aenigmatarchaeum sp.
AGGAATTTTATTTAATGATTCACATTGAATACGGTATAATCTTTCTAATCTATCTTCTTTTATTGAAGCACGCTCTTGTGCCCATTGTCTTTCATTTCTTATATTTTGCTCTGCTTTTGCAATATCTTGATAACTGTCTACACCAATTGCTAATAAACCAACTAACCAAAATCCTGTTAAACATTTTTCGAATGCATCCATCTCTCCTGTAAAAAATAGAGATATTTAAATTTTTCCACTTTCAATACCTTTATATACTCACTAATTTTAGAGAATTTAATATACAGAAGCTTTTTCTATATATAAAACAAATACTCAGGAGGATTAATACAAATGGCAGGATTTAACAATAGAAGCTCAGGCGGAAACAGGTCTTTTAACAATAGAAGTGGAGGATTTAGATCTAACTTTGGACCAAGAGAAATGCATAAAGCTACATGTTCTGAATGTAAGAAAGAATGCGAAGTTCCTTTCAAACCTACAGAAGGAAAACCAGTTTATTGCAGAGATTGTTACGCAAAGCACAAACCAAAAAGAGACTTCTAATCTTTTATTAAGGTTTAAATATTTTATTTTTATTATTTTATTATGAACCTAGCACTTTTATTCTCCGGAGGTAAAGACTCCACATACGCAGGACTTCTAGCAAAGAAGCATAAGCATAAGATTTCTTGTCTTATTTCAATTGAGTCAGAGAATAAAGATAGTTTTATGTTTCACACACCTTCTATTTCTCAAACTAAGGCTCAAGCAAATTCTATGAATCTTCCGCTTATATCAGTAAAGACTCACGGAAAAAAAGAACTAGAGCTAATAGATCTAGAAAAGGCAATTAAAAAAGCTAAAAAGAAATACAAAATTAAAGGAGTTATAACCGGAGCTGTAGAATCAATCTATCAAGCTAGCAGAATACAAAAGATCTGTGATAAGTTAAAACTAGAGTGTTTCAACCCACTCTGGCAGAAAGACCAGATAGAGCTATTAAATGACTTAATAGAAAATAAATTTGAAGCTATAATAATAGGAGTTTCAGCCTACCCATTAGATGATTCTTGGTTAGGAAGAAAAATAGATAAGGAATTCATTAAAGACATTTCAAAATTAAAAGAAAAATATAAAATAAATCCTGCAGGAGAGGGAGGAGAGTTTGAATCCTTTGTTCTCAATTGCCCTCTGTTCAAAAAACCTCTTAAAATTCAAGGATCAAATACTTACGGAGAGAAAAACTCTTGGAGGCTAGAGGTAAATGTCAAGTAGCTTGAAAATAAGAAGAGCCAGAATTAAAGATGCTAAAGAAATTTCAGTATTAAGAAAAAATACAATAAAAAAAGTTAATGGTCCTGACCTAAGTAAAAAAGAAATTGATTATTTAATGGAAAGAAATAAAACAGATAGAATTAGAGATAAGATAAAGGAAAGAGAGATGTTTTGTTTAATTGATAAAAACAAAATAACCGGAACTGTAGACTTACATGATACTGAAATAGGTAGTGTTTATGTCCACCATAATAGTGTAAAAAAAGGTCTAGGAACAATATTAATGAACTTTATAGAGAATTATGCTTTATCAAAGGGAATTAAATTAGTTCATCTTAAGGCAGCTGAACAAGCAAAGGGATTTTATCTCAAAAGAGGATATAAACTAATAAAAAGAGTGAAATATGACAGTGGACTGACTAATTTCATTATGGAGAAAAAGCTAAAATGATTCTCATTATCTCCACCTGCAAAGAGACTCTCCATGAAATGGAATTTGTAAAGCCAATAGAAGACATACTTAAGAATAATAAAATAAAATTCAAAACATTAAATTACAAAAAGCTAAATAAAAACAATTTAGAATCTTCAGATAAAATAATTATTTGTGGAACAAGCCTGGCAGATAACGATTTTCTAAAAAAAACAAACCTAAAAAAATTTGATTTCATAAAATACACAAATAAGCCAATTCTAGGAATATGTGCAGGTATGCATATTCTCTCAAGTATTTATGGAGGAAAGTTAAAGAAACAGAAACAAATAGGCCCTACAGATATAATATTTATTGAAGAATTTCTAAGCATGGAGCCAAATAGAAAGCACCAAGTATACTCTCTTCATGGATTTTATGCAGAAAATAAAAAATATTTTAAAACCTATTCTTTTAATGCCTGCCCTCAGGCAATTAAGCACAATTCAAAAGAAATCTATGGAATCTTATTCCACCCAGAAGTTAGAAATAAAAAAATAGTTGAAGAATTTTTAAGAATTAAATAATATCTTAAAAAGCTAACCGCTAGCTTTTTAAATCAATTTTAACAATATAATATTCTATGACAATTTTTAATCCAGTTCATGATGTTTCAGTAGGAGACAAAGCTCCAGAAATAGTTCATGGAATAATTGAAATTCCAAAAGATTCAAAGATAAAATATGAAGTTGATAAAGAAACAGGGATGTTAAAACTTGATCGTTTTCTTTATTCTTCAGTTTACTATCCAGGAGATTATGGATTCATTCCACAGACTCTATGGGATGATGGAGATCCACTAGACATAATAATACTTACAGGACGTCCAGTACATCCAATGACTCTAGTAAATGCAAGAGTTATAGGAGTATTAAGAATGGAAGATGGAAGTGAAAAAGATGATAAGATAATAGCTGTATATGATCGTGATCCTAGATACGAAGAAGTAAAATCAGTAAAAGATCTTCCAAAACATGTGATAGCTGAACTAAAACACTTCTTTGAAACATATAAACAGCTTCAAGGTAAGAAATGTAGAGTCTTAGAAATCCACGATAAGTCTTTTGCCTATAAAGATATTGAACGTGCACAAAAACTTTATCAGGAAAAATTAAAAAAATAAATAATTTAACCTAAAATAAGTAGCACAAAAAAGGAAAAGATATTTAAATGAAAAATAGTATATTAATTCATAAAAGGGAGGGGAAATATGGCTAAAAAAAATATAGGTGGGATGATTGGTAGATGGGCATTCTTGATAGGAGTTGTCCTTGCAGTCATCTTAGGAGTAGTGAGTCCAACAATCTCAGGAGTCTGGGTATCAGTTCTTGTAGTATTAGGACTTATAATAGGATTCTTGAATATAGCAGATAGTGAGGTAAAGCCTTTCCTTATGTCTGGAGCTGTTCTAATAATAGCTGCAGCTTTAGGGCAGAGCGTAGTAGAAAGTGTGCCAATTTTAAGTAGCATAATGAATGCTCTACTTTTAATCTTCGTGCCTTCTACAGTTATTGTTGCTATAAAGAATGTCTTTAGTTTAGCAAGACATTAATTTAATTTTTTAATTTTACTATTTTTTTTTCTTTTTTTAAATTTTTTAAATTTTTTAACAAAAATATAATAGATCTAGTAATAGTTCTAAAAGTAATAGAGTAATAAATTTGTAATTAACTCTAAAAAATAGAAGAAATTAATAAACTTTAATAAAAAATTAAATTAAAAAAAATAAAAATTAAAAACAATATGGCAATTTACTTCTTAACTACGTAGTAAATTGTATATAATGCTGCTAATCCTACTAGTCCATATACTATTCTAGCAACCATATCGCCTAGCAGAGCTACAACATTATAACTATCACTTATTGCAACAAGTCCCCAGTTTAATCCACCGATTATAACTAGTACAAGAGCAATCCAATGCAAAACACTTTTTTCCATTTCATAGACCTCCTTTCAACTCTCAAAAACGATACTAGTAATAGCAATATTTAATTTAAAAACGTTTCTTTTTTCAACATTCACTAAATTTATATACTAAATTGAGTTTTTAAATAAATGTCTGATAAAACTAAAGAATTTGATGTAATAATTATTGGTGGAGGAATAGCAGCGCATACAGCTGCCCTTTATACAGCTAGGGCTGATCTTAACCCTCTAGTTATTGCAGGTTTCGAGCCAGATCAATTAAGCCTTACAACTCTCGTGGAAAACTTTCCGGGTTTTGAAAATGGTGTTGATGGTCCTAAACTTATTGAAAACTCAAAAAAACAAGCTCAGAAGTTTGGAGCAAGATATATTCAGGAGAATGCAGATTCATTTAAAATTATAAGTGGTGGAAATAAAAAATCTAATTTATTTGAAATTGAGGCTGGCGGGAAAACATATAGATCAAAAACAGTTATAATTAGCACGGGAGCTTCTGCAAGAAAACTAAAAATTCCAGGGGAAGACAAGTTTTTCGGCAGAGGAGTTTCTACTTGTGCTGTTTGTGATGCTGCATTATACAAAGGAAAGATAACTGCTGTCGTTGGCGGTGGCGACAGTGCAATGGAAGAAACACTTGCACTATACAAGTTTGCTAAGAAAGTTTATCTTATACACAGGCGTGAAGAATTCAGGGCTAGTAAGATAATGCAGGACAGAATTTTAAAGTTAAGTAAAAATAAAGATAAGTTAGAGATTATCTGGAATACTGAAGTTACAGAAGTCTTAGGAGATAAAAAAGTAACAGGAATTAAAATAAAAAATATAAAAACAAATAAAACTTCAGAGATTAAAACAGATGGATTCTTTTTAGCAATAGGCCACACTCCAAATACCTCAATATTCAAAAATGAAATAAATTTAGATAAAGAAGGATATATTATAACTGATAAACTCTCAAGAACAAACATTCCAGGAGTTTATGCAGCAGGAGATGTTCAGGATCCCGTATTCAAACAGGCTATTACTTCTGCAGGAGCTGGATGCCAAGCAGCAATTCAGGCTGAGCGTTACATAGAGCACCTAAAGGCTGAGAGAAAATATTAAAAAATTAAACTCTTACCCGCACCCATTTAGTATATTTAGATTAATACAGTATGTTAACTGACTACAACGTTATTACATTAACTATCATTTATTGCTTAATAATATTAAAGTAGGTTTTTACATTAACATTTATCATACAAACTCTGAATAATTTTTATCACTCTCAATAATTACAAATATTTATATAGTATTTTCAATAAGCTCAATTATTAAAAAAGTTAATAGGTGAAAATGAGTTACACACTTCCTAAACTTCCATATGCATATGATGCTCTAGAGCCATTTATAGATGCAAAAACAATGGAAATCCACCATACAAAGCATCATCAGACTTATATTGACAAGCTAAATGCAGCAGTTAAGGGAACTGATTTAGAAGATGGAGATTTAAAAGAAATACTTTCTGATACAGACTCTATTCCAGATAAAATCCGTGACGCAGTTATAAATCATGGAGGAGGTCACATAAATCACTCTTTATTCTGGCAGATTCTCACTCATAAATCACCAAAAAAACCTTCTGACTCACTAAGCAAAGCAATAAACTCAAGATTTGAAAGCTTTGAAAAATTCAAGGAAGAGTTTTCGAAAGCAGCTCTAACAAGATTTGGAAGCGGATGGGCGTGGCTCGTAGTAAGCAAAGGAAAGCTAGAAATAATATCTACACCAAATCAAGATAGTCCTTTAATGGATAATAAGACTCCAATTCTAGGCCTTGATGTCTGGGAGCATGCTTATTATCTTAAATACCAGAATAAACGCCAAGAATACATAGATGCTTTCTGGAATATAATCAACTGGGACAAAGTCCAAGAGTTATATGAAGAAGCATTGGAATAAACCTATGAATAAAGATTAATTCTAAAATACCTAAAAATTATGGAATATGAATTACAAAAAGAAATAGCAAAGGAATGGTTAAAAGACAATAGCCCTCTTATTAAAAAGACAATGTGGCAGAAAAAAGATAACCTTTTAGTTGAAATTGTAAAAGATATTTTACCCAATTACAGATCAGATTACAGATAGTTCTTTCAATAACTTTATAAATGCTTAAAATTCTTAAATAAAATGAAAAGATTTGAAAAACCAATAGATTTTATTGAAAATATCTTAAGAACATATGATCTACCTAACTTATGTGATGGAGACTTAAATATAATTGCTGATCAATTGATGGAATCTAAATTAGATTATAAAACTGTCTTATTAATGTTAAGGCCTGCACTCTCATCAGATAAATACTTAAAGTTAGAAAGCAATTGTAAAATAAGAGAAAATGGACATGAATCAGTTACACAATATTGAGGGGAAGATTACAAAAGAAATGCCAATAGCAGAGATACTGGATAGTTTCCCAGATAAGGCAATGTTAATTTCAGAAATACTATTAGACTTTGGAATTCACTGTGTTGGATGCGGAGCAAGTAGCTTTGAAACTTTAGAAGAAGGAGTTTTAGGACATGGTTACTCAGTAGAAGAACTTGACGAACAAGTAAGTCATCTTAATGAAGCTATTTCAAAAGAGACAAAAGTTATTGAAATAAAAGACTTCTCTCTAACTCTAACACAAAATGCTATTAAAAAGTTAAAAGAAATAATGAAATCAGAGGGGAAGGAATCAAGCTACCTAAGAGCCTCTGTCCTTAGCGGAGGTTGCTCAGGATACACTTATGATTTAGAGCTTGTTGACAATAAAGCTAAAGGAGATATCCAGATTGATCAGGATGGAGTCTCTATTCTAGTAAGTAATGAGAGTGCAGAGTATCTTAGTGGGACAAAAATTGATTTTATAGATACCTTAAATGAATCAGGATTCAAATTCTTAAATCCAAACGCCACAAAAGAGTGTGGCTGTGGAAAAAGCTTCAGCTAGTTATCCGCTAATAAGTTGTGATAAAACCAATTTTATAGGCTCTCCATTAAGTGTTGACTGATTAATAAATAATACAAACCCCAGTATCATCAATGCCAGTGCAATTAATATTTTCTTTCTCATGTTCAATTTAAATTTCATTTTTATATATAAATGCTATCTTAACTTCAAATAAAATTGAAGTTAAATTTTATTAGCAACTTTTTAATACCCAAATCTTATTTAAATCTTATGAAAAACCAGTCAAAA
>DYHK01000011.1:6896-8194 GCA_020724205.1 Candidatus Aenigmatarchaeum sp.
ATTTAAGTCAAAAGCAGTACTAAGTCCAATGGCAGGAGTCACAGATGTTGCCTTCAGAGAATTATGTAAAAGATATGGAGCAGGAATTACATATACTGAATTTACCAACGGGACAGCAATCATCAAGGGATCAAGACACGCTCTTGATAGTATTAAAACCTCAGAAATAGAAAAACCAGTTGCTGTACAATTATTTGGAAGTAGTTTTCAGGATGTAGTAGAGGCAGCTAAAATATGTGAAAAAGATTTTGATATTATAGACATTAACTGTGGATGTCCTGCATGGAAGGTAATTAAAACAGGATCAGGATCTGAAATGCTAAAAAAACCAGAAGGAATAAAAGAATTAGTCTCTCTCTTAGTATCCTCAGTGAAAAAACCAGTAACAGTCAAGCTAAGAATAGGTATAGATGATAACTCAATAAATATTCTAGAAGTTGCAAAAATTGTTGAAGAAGCCGGAGCCTCTGCAATTGCAGTTCATGGAAGAACACAAAAACAGGGTTATTCTGGAAAAGCTGACTGGGAGCTAATAAAAAAGGTAAAAGAGTCTGTCTCAATTCCAGTCATAGGAAATGGAGATGTATTTACTCCAGAAGATTTCAAAGATAAACTAGAATCCTCTAAAGTAGATGCAATAATGATTGCTCGTGGAGCAGTAGGAAACCCATACATCTTCCAACAGATAAATGATTATCTAACAACAGGAAGCTACAAAAAAGCAGATAAACTAAGCAACTTCTTCGAATACCTGGAACTTGCTGAAAAACACAATATTAACTTCAGTACAATAAAGAATCATGCTATTTCCTTTACAAAAGGCCTAGAAGGGAGCTCAGAGCTAAGAAATAATCTTTCACAGTGTAAAACCAAAGAAGAGATAATTACTACATTAGAAGATTTTAAAGGAACTAATTATTAGGAAATCTTCCAAAAGGGTGAGTAGTGAATCCAGGATAAATATTCTTATCTTTACAAGCAACAAGATAAGTTCCAAGATCATCAATAGCCTCAAGTTTAGTTTTTAAGTAACTTATACGTCTTTCAATCTTACCATTAATTTCAACCTCTTCTAATCTTTCCAAACAGCGTCTCATGAATAAAAATGAGGCTTCTCTAAATATTTCAACCCCTCCTGGAATTAAGGTATCAAAATCTCTAAGGCTCAAAATATATGCCCAGGAAAAGTTTTCAAATGCTCCATTATAGTTACGAGAATTAAACAATTCTCTTCCTCTTTCAAAACAACTATTTTCAAGTTCTCTTATATTTTCCAAAAGCAACATAATATTATGTAC
>DYHK01000011.1:8204-12551 GCA_020724205.1 Candidatus Aenigmatarchaeum sp.
GTAATCCCGAAGAGATAAGATAATGGAAAATAGTGAAACAATTTACCAAGCAATAGAAAGAAGGATTAACTCTTTAGAATTATTACCTCTAAAAAGAACTATCGGAAATAATAGATATATAAACGAAGTTTTAGGTAGTATGGCTGAAGATTTAATCGCAACTGGGGAGAGTCACATTAAAGAATATGATTACCATTCTGCCCTTCAATTTTTATTATGTGCTAACAAATTATATAGTGAATTAGACAAAGACAGATCATTAGAAAAAAGAGTATTAGATGTTCAAAGTACAATTTTTGGAATACTAATGAGCTTGGAAAGAATTGATATAGAAGAAATCTGTAAGTTAGCTGCAGAATTCTATAAAAAAGCACATGAAAGTATAGTTTATTTTGAACCTGTTAGCAATCCTGTACGTTCCTTAAATTAATTCTTCACAAACCTTTAAAAATGCCCTTATTTAGGTAGTAACATGTTCAAACTAGAATTAGACCGTGTTGTAAGGGAAATTAACGAGAGAAATGCTAAGCAAGTTCTCATTCAATTACCAGATGGTCTTAAAACACGTGCAGAAGAAATAATGGAAGCTATAGAGACTAACACAGAAGCAGAAGCCTTCCTATGGCTCTCAAGTTGCTTCGGTGCCTGTGATTTACCTCTAGGCCTTGATATTCTTAAAATAGACTTAATGATCCAATTTGGTCACAACAGGTATTGGAAAACACAGGAGTGGTAAAATGCAGCCAGAAACATCAAGAATGACAAATCAGGAATATGTTGAATCAATAAATCTTATAGGGAGAATATGGGAATTAGAGATAGAAATAATAAGAAAATACCAAGAATTAATTGATATTAAAATGAGGCAAAATTCTGGAAGAAGAAGTTTAACCAAAGAAGATTATAAGACACTCCTTGATTTTTTAAGATATGAAAAAAAGGCAAACTTGTTATTAAAAATATATCTTTCTCTTGTACCAGAAGATGAATATATGAAAAAATGGTTGGAAGAAAGCAATAGACATATGGAAACTTATTCTAAGACGCTAGGAGGTTTAGTAAGATAAAATGCAAACAGAAAGAAATGAATTTAAAGAAGCAATAAATAATGAATATGAAGATTATTTTAGGTTAGTAAGATTTCTTGGATTAACCCTTCAAACAGGTGTTGCTAGTAGGGAAGATATTAAAAATTGGTTAGGAGCATACACAAAAGCACATTATATTTGCAGAAATGTTAGAGAGTATGAAGGGAAATATGGATTTAATGATACAGATATTGATATAGAGGGATTAGAAAATACAGTTAGGGTAATTGAAGATGTAATTATAGAATGCTTAAGTAGCCTTAACTTAGAGTTTGAACTTAAAAAAAATTTAAAATGACACAAATAATCTTTATAGATGCAAAATATGAAGGAAGTATCGAACTTTCAGAAAAGGTAATAGATTATCTTAAGAAAAACAAGATAAAATCTATTGCTCTGTTCTCAAGCGTACAATTTACTGATATATCTAAAGTAAGAGAACAATTTGATAATTTAGGAATTAAAATAAATATAACAAAAGCAAGAAGAACAAGCAATCCAATGCAGATTCTTGGATGTGATGCTTATCATGACAGCTTTCAAGAAGATATAATAGGAGAGAGTGATGCTATTATGTATTTAGGAGATGGATACTTTCATCCAAAAGCATTGTTACTAGCTCAAATTAAAAACAAAAAAATAAAACCTGTGATAATGTATAATCCAATATCAAAAACAACTCAGATTTTAGAAGAAAAACTTATACTTGATCAGGTTAAGAGATATAAAAGGAATCTTAAGTTATTTGTAAGTGCTCAAAAAATAGGTATTCTAGTTACAATAAAACCAGGCCAGAACTACTTCCTTACAGCTAAGAGATTAAAGGCACACTTAGAAAAACAGGGGAAAAAAGCTTACATCTTCATAGATGATACCTTAAACCTAACACAACTTGAAAATTATCCATTCATAGAAGCATGGGTAAATACAGCTTGTCCAAGAATAGGAACAGATGACATTATTAATATTAAACAACCTCTAATAAATATAAAAGAAGCTTCAAACCCAATTAAAGCCTTAGAAGAATTAGAATTCAGAAGCTAGTAATCCTCAGGATCTTCGTCCGAGCTTTCTTCCTTCTCAGAAGCCTTCAAATCATTGATATCTATACTATTTATCATCTCTCTAAACTCAAGAAACTTTCCAGCAGGTATTCTTGTTCCTGCTTTTGTAAATCCAGTATACTTTGTGTCTGTAACAAACTCTCTTATAGTTACTCCTGGCCTTCCCCCAAAATCATCAACCCTCACAACAATATCTGTAGTATCTGTCTTCTTTATCTTACCTATATCTTTTTCCATAATTACCTTTATCACTCAGGATTTATAAAGATATTGATAAACTTAGTTATTTTTCTGTTCGTAATTATTCTGAGTATTCCAGTAATAACAAAACCTGTAAAAATACAGTATAATAAACTTTAAATCATACTGAAAAACCTTATTTTAATGAGAAAATCAAGAATATTAACCGTATTTTTAATCTCTTTATTTTTAATCTCATTTGCATCTGCAAGTTACCAGTTATTATGTCTTGAAAAGGGGCAGACAGTAAAATTCTCTAAATGTAATGCAAACATCCCTGATAGAACATGTGATAGCGATACAGGTTGCCAGTATTGTGTTGATAAGCAGGGAAGCGTTTACTGTCCTGCAAATATAAACGCATGTAACGGGGCTTCATTCTCTTGCGCCCAGCTTGCAGAAAACTCAGATGACATAACTCCCTCTCAAAATACATCTAACACAAACGTAACCTCTTCAACACTAATAGTAACAAACATAGACTTAGTTCCAGAATTCCCTCTGGAAAATGATGGGGAGGAAGAAGACATAGATGTTGATTTTACCTCAAATAAATACCCATTAACAGCAACATTCAAACTCTACAGATCATCAGGATCTCTAGTTGAAACAAAAAGCCCCATAAGTGTTTCATCTTCATCAGATCTACCAATAACTTACACCCTAAGCTCTTCTCTTCCAGATGGAGACTATAAACTAGAACTTACATTAACTAAAGACTCTTCTAATAAAAAAATAATTAATTTAGGAACAATTACTATTAATTCTTCACCTGATGATGAGGAAGAAAAAAACACAGATGATGAAGATACTGAATCAAACAATAACAATAACAATGATAATTCAGAAAGTGAAGAAGAAAACGAAGCCTCAGATAATTCTAACCCAAGTGTAATAGGCAGAATAATAAGCTCTATAAAAAACACAAATGATGACAAAAAAAATACTGAAGAGACTAAAAAAGAGGAAGATCGGGAAGAGGAAAAAGAAACAAATGTTTCAAGAAGCAATATAAACTCAACAAGAATAACAGGGGCAGCAATAAATACTGTAACAAACCCAAAAGTTTCACTAACCCTAATTTTTATCTTCTTACTGATGATTTTTTTACTTCTCTTAAAGAAGTTAAAGAATAAATCTCAAGAAAGCAAAGATCCCTTGAAAAGTTTCACAGTATAAATCTTAATTTAAATAATCAATAACAAAATTTCCTTGAGGAAATTTAAACACTTCATTAAGTTACTAACAATTTAACATCTCAAGTATATTAAGTGATAAATTTTCTCTTATGAAAATTTAGTATGAATCATTAACATAATATTTTTCCAAATAATATATTACTAGTAAACATTTAATCTAGTTATTCTAGCCTCATTTCATTGTTTATAGTTAATTATCTAAATAAAAATCATATAATCTACTTATTTTAGTTAGATTACCTTAAATCTTTTCACTAAATCCTTATCTTAACCAAACCAGATTTTACCTTGCACTGGCAGAATAGCCTGTAAGGCTCTTCTTCAGTCATGCCAGCATCATACTCATTCTGTGTAAACTCTGAAAGATTATCTCTACCCTCAACAATCTCAACTCTACAGCTTCCACATCTGCCATCCTGACATCCAAAAGCAACTCCAAGCTCTTCAGCCTCATCTAAGGGTATAGTATCATCTACAAATTCCCTCTCTTCTTCAATTTCTCCAGTAGCATCAACTCTTGCAATTTTTGCCATAAATCTAATCTAGAAATAGGATTTATAAAACTAATGAAAATACCTTTTACTCACTTTATAAAATGTAGTCCTCTTTTGTCCATGAACTATCTTAGTAAAAACTCCTCTAGCATATAATAAATTCACCACTCCTTCAACTATTTCATAAGAAGAGTTAGTTTTATATGAAAGATCTCTAATGCTATACCCTTTCTTTTTTTGTCCTTCTTTTACTAAATAAAAA
>DYHK01000011.1:12561-12961 GCA_020724205.1 Candidatus Aenigmatarchaeum sp.
TATGACTTACATGGTTAAAAAAATGAAATAAGATTTACTAAATAAAAAATAGTTTTAGCTAAACCTTGTTGATCGCTTTCATTGAATTCATTAATAACTTCTGATAAGTCAGACATATTAACAATAGTTAATACAAATATATTAACTTTATGAAACTAAGCTAGTCCAGATAAAAGATAACCTATAATATAAGCAGCTCCTGCTGCTAGTCCTCCAATAATTAGAGTCTCAATCCCGGATTTTAACCAGTGTCTCCCGCTAATCCTTCCCTTTGCAACACCAAGCAAGAATAATGCAACAGAAACTAAAAAACAAGCAACTAAAAAAGTATTCATACTAAAACTTGGAATAAACATAATTACTAAATATGAGATTAAAGGGATCAGTCCAAATAAAACAA
>DYHK01000012.1 GCA_020724205.1 Candidatus Aenigmatarchaeum sp.
TTTATATTAATACTGCTCAGGAGTTTGATGGGAGTGATGCTGGCGCTGTTCCTGATGAGGCTGTTTCTTGGGGTAAGTTAAAATCTGGAAAAGATTTAGAGAGTGTAAAAGTATATGGTGATGCTACTATTTTATTTCCAATAGTTGTTGCTGAGAGTTTTGCTAAGAAGCAAATATTTCCTTAACTTTTTTATTAAATAAGAGGTAAATTGGAATTATTAGTAGGATAATCCCTATAACCATTGCAGTTAGCTCAATATCTCTAAAATCGCTATTAGTAAATAATGGCAATGCATATGCTATTATAAAAGATATACATCCTACACTTGAAAGTATTATATAAGTTAACCGAGCCCAGTTCTTTCTTTTTCCTAAAAATAAATTTAATAGTGTAAACCCTACCACTACCATTGTTAAAATAAGCATCATTGGAATCCAACCTAAATCTGGAAATCCTTCACTAAACTTATTTTTTAATTCAAATAAGAGATATATAAGTATAATAAAAGATACAATATAATTGAAAACATAAATCATTTTAAGAGGTAATGGAAAAGTAATTAACTCTCTTCTTTGGATTTTCACTTGCTTTTTAGTTTCTTCTTTTTTCTTTAAAGACATAATACTGGAAGTTAATAGCAAGATTGTAGAAATAACGCAAGGTATGCTTCCTATAGCTCCTGTGATCATTAATCCTGCACCTAATTTTACTTTTTTTCTTACAATAAATGCTCCAATAATACCAATAATAGAAAAAATCATAGGTATTGAAACTAGTAATAAACTAGGCCAAAATGAAAGAAGTGTTATATCATTTGTATTATGGGTTAATCCTACTCCAATCATAACAATAACCAGAAAAATATAACCTAATCCAATTATAACTCCTAGAATTCCTCCAATTAATCCTAAAACAAACTCTAGTTCCCTTTCTTTCATTAATAAATTAGTTTAAAAGTGTTTAAAATACTTTTCTAGGAAGTGAGAAAGTAAAAAAATAAAAAAATAAATTTATAGATTTAATTTGCCTTCACTCTATTTTTAAAATCATATACTCTTTCATCAAGTTTTAGGTGTTTATACTGGGAATGTTGTGATAGGTCTTCTGAGGTTTTATCTATTACTTGAGCTCCCATCTCGCTTGCTAATTTTCTTCCAGTTTGCAATGCTTTATTGTAAGCAACCTTATCTGCTCCTTTCAAACTTAAACTATAACCTACATATTCTGCATTAGGTCCATACTGTTCAGCATGAGCTCTTTTAATGATATATCCTAAAAGAGGAGCTTCTCTCACAAAAAATTCTATTGGTGCTGTCATTGTATGGCCTCCTCCTAGACTAGATCTTGCTACAGCCATATTTCTTTCATGTATTTCATCTTCTGATGGCTCATTTGCAAGATAGATTCCATAAGCAGGAGGTTTTCCTACTGTTAGACTATTCCCGCTTGACATCATTCTTACTTGAATGACTTTTGCTCCTTCTTGCTTTAAATGGTCTAGCCATTCTCTGTATTTTATTTTTTTCATAAAACCTCTTCATTTAAGATAGATTTAAATATTTATCCTACCAAATAGTAGGATAAATGGATATAGGAATTTTAGAAGATCTTGGATTAACGCATACTGAAATTAAGGTTTATCTTACTCTACTTGAATTAGGTACTTCAAGTGCTGGAAGAATACTTGAAAAATCACGACTTCCTAATTCAACTGTCCATAGAGATTTGAATTCTTTAATTGCAAAGGGAGTAATTAGTTATATTTTAGAGGGAAAAAGAAAAATTTACCAAGCTAGTGATCCTGAGAATTTTTATAGATTTATTGAGGATAAGAAAGAGAAGTTTACTGAGATACTTCCAGAATTAAAAAAGAAACAATCCTTTTCTAACTCTCAGGAGAATGCTACTATTTATAGGGGTATTAAAGGAATAAAAGAAGTATATAATATATTGATAATTTCTAAGGGTAAGGAATATTTGACTTTTGGTGGAGGTCCTCCGACTGAAAAACTTATGGGTTTAACATGGTGGTTAAATCTTCACAATAGAAGAATTGCAAATAAGCTTCCTTCAAGACAAGTGTTTGATGAATCTGTTAGAAGTATTGGTGGGAGAGATATTGAAAAGAAAAAACTTACTGACATCAGATACCTTGCTAAGGAATTTGCACAATTTCAAGAAACAGTTATAGTTGGAGATTATGTTGCAATAGCAGTTTTTACAGAAAATCCTTATGCTTTTCTAATAAAAGATAAGTATGTTGCAGAGGGTTATAGAAAACACTTTGAAGTTTTATGGAAGCAGGCTAAGAAGTGATTAATCTGGAAAACCTATTTTATAACCTGTTAGGTAGTTATCACTTAATAACCTATATAAACATAAATTATCTTTTACAGCTGAAATGGTATCGGATTTAAGCTTGTGGCTTAGTAGTTTTGTTGAAGCAGTTGTAGAGCTTGTTTCTAACCTGGGATATTTTGGAGTATTTATATTAATGAGTATTGAGAGTTCTTTTATCCCATTTCCAAGTGAAGTGATTTTACTTCCTGCAGGAGTTCTAGTGGTTAGGGGAGAGATGAGTTTTATTCTTGTTTTAATTGCCTCTATTCTTGGAAGTATTGTTGGAGCTCTTGTAAATTACTACTTGGCTCTGCATCTTGGAAGAAGAGTTATTGACAAGCTTGTGAGTAAGTATGGTAGCTTTGTTTTAATTGATCACGAGAAGCTTCAGAGAGCTGACAACTATTTTAAAAACCATGGAGAGATAACTACTTTCGTTGGAAGATTAATACCTGTTATAAGACAGCTGATTTCAATACCTGCTGGATTTTCTAGAATGAATTTGTTTAAGTTCTGTTTATACACTGCAATTGGAGCAGGAATATGGAGCTTTATATTAATTTATTTAGGTTATTTGTATGGGGATAATATAAAACTTATTAATGAGAATCTTCATATAATAACTCCTGTTGTTTTAGTCCTTTGTGTTGTTTTAGTTATTGTATATGTAATTTTTAAGAGAAGAAAAAAGCAGAAGAAGTTATATTTATAAAATAAACTTTTTTATATATTATATAAAATGGGTGTAAAGGGATTTTTTGCTGTGCTTGGAATTATATTTCTTATTATAATTTTAGTCTTAGTAGTTGGGGGTTTTCTAGCCTATAATTATTATAGTATTAGTGTAGCAAGTGTGTGCATTCACGAGTATACTACAAAAGCGCCTGTTACATGTTCTTCTGTAGATCAGTGTGCTGATTTTTTTTATTCAAATAATATAAATGAGTCTAATATTCCAAGTGAGCTACAGGGAAAGATTAGGGTTCTTGTTGATGAGATAAGCTCGTGTAATCAAGAAGGTTTATGTGAGTTTAGCAATTTTTCATTAGTAAAAAATAAGGGAGTTGTTAAAGATCAGTTTGGAGAGGGAATAAGTTTGGTTGAAAGTTGTGACGGGAGAGAGATTAGTATTGATTTAAAGGCTAAAGAGGCTTTAACTATTGTTAAGAATTCTAGGCAATAAATAAGCTTTCTTTCATTAGATTTATATATTACTAATTTTAACTATTCTTATGGCAGGAAAACATATTGTTGAGGTAAGCGATTCTAGTTTTGATAAAGAAGTTATTGAAAAATCAAAAAAGGTTCCAGTAGTTGTAGACTTCTGGGCTGAGTGGTGTGGGCCTTGTAGATTTTTAGGACCTGTACTTGAAAAGCTATCTAGTGAGTATGAGGGAAAGTTTATCTTAGCTAAGCTTGATGTTGATGGAAATACTGAGAAAGCGCAGGAGTATGATATTTCTAGTATTCCTAGTGTTAAGATGTTTAAGGATGGAGAGGTTATTGCTGAATTTTTAGGTGCTATACCTGAATCCCAAGTTAGGAAGTGGTTAGAATCTAACTTATAATAAGGTGTTTTATAAAAGCATTTTTTATCTCTAATCTGTGTAAATTAAAAAATGAAGGTTTTATAATAGGTTTTATAAAAGCATTTTTTATCTAATTTATAGAAAATGAAAGGTTTATAAAAGCATTTTTTATCTAATTTATATAAACAAAAATATTCTTTAAAATATGAAAAGATCAAGCAGGCGTTGGAAGAAGAAGAATCAGATGAGATGGAAGTGGCAGAGAAAGAAGCTTAGAAAGTCGAAGCAGCTTAGAAAGGTAAGAAGAGCTAGATCTAAGTAAAGCTTAAAAGGATAGAGATTTAGAATTCTTTATGAAAAATCAGACAGAAGAGAGACCAATACAACAATTTGAATTTAGAGATTGGTGTGATATTTCAGATAGTAGAGATGACTTGATAAGTCTTTTACATGAATTTGAAGGTAAGCTGTTAGTCCCTGATAAGTTAAATATTGGGGTGAGGATTACTTCTGTTAATTATGAATCAGACCCTTTAGAAGTGAATATAGAGGCCTTTCCCTTTACTGATCCTAGTATTAAGGTTATAGAAACTTATTTTCCCACTAATGGAGATATGTTATATAGATGTACTTTTTATTTACTTGAGGGAATCATTGCTAAATTTAAGAAAACTTATCCCGATTGTATAACTTATTAATCTCAACTCCTTTACTTATCAATTAGAGTATAGTAATCTTTTTATATGAACTCAAATTATCTGGGGGATGGAGAGTGAGATTTGGACTGAGAAATATCGTCCTTCTAAATTTGAGGATATTGTAGGTCAGGATGATATTATAAAGCGTGTTAAGTCTCTTGTTAATTCTATGAATATTCCTCATCTGTTATTTGCAGGACCTGCAGGAGTTGGGAAGTCAACTCTGGCTCTGGTTGTTGTAAGGGAGTTATTTGGGAGTGCCTGGAAGGATAATTACTTGGAGCTTAATGCTAGTGATGAGAGAGGAATTGATGTTGTAAGACAGAAGGTAAAGGATTTTGCTAGGACAAAGGCAATCTCAAAAGTACCATTTAAGGTTATCTTTCTTGATGAGGCAGATGCTCTAACTAATGAGGCTCAAAATGCTTTAAGAAGAACTATGGAGAATTATACTTCAAACTGTAGATTTATTTTAAGTTGTAATTATTCTAGCAAGATAATTGATCCTATACAATCAAGATGTGCTGTTTTCAGATTTAAGCTAATGGAGAAAAAGGATATTGATAAGATTGTAAAGAAGATTTCCTTAAATGAGAAGATCCAGATTCATGAGAAGGCTGTAGAGGCCTTATTTGAGACTAGTGAGGGAGACTGCAGAAGGGTTATTAATTTATTGCAGACAACTGCTTCTATAAGCAATAATATAACTCCTGATCTGATTGAGATAATGGTTCCGAGTGCTAAGCCAAATGATATTAAGGTTGTTTTAGAGTATGCACTATCTGGAGATTTTATTAATTCAAAGAATAAGCTTTTAGATATTATGTTGAGAGAGAGTATTTCTGGATCAGATATAATTAAGGCTATACAGAAAGAGATATGGAATCTTAATATTGAGCCTGAACTAAAGGTTAAACTTACTGAGAGAACAGGAGAGATTGAGTTTAGATTAGTTGAGGGAAGCGACGAGTTTATTCAGTTAGAGTCTTTAATTGCTAGTTTTATATTAGCTGGAAGAGGGAAGTAGATTTTTATTGAAAAATATAAATTAAAGAGGTTTGAAAAATGAAAGAATCATTTAATTGGGCAGAAAAACACAGAGCAGAGAAATTTAGTGATTTAAGAGGGCATGATAGCTCTGTTCTTGAGGTAAAAAAGTTTTTTTCTAGTTTTCCAAATGGAAGAAAGGCAATACTACTTCATGGACCTGCAGGAGTTGGAAAGACTAGTATGGCACATATTATTAAAAATGAATTAGCTCTTGAAATTTTTGAGCTTAATGCAAGTGATTTTAGAAGTAGAGATAATTTATTAGCTAAACTAAAACCAGCTTCTGAACAAGCTAGCTTGTTTAAAAAAGGGAAGGTTCTTTTGGTTGATGAGGTTGATGGACTTTCATCTACTAAAGATACTGGAGGGCTTCCGGAGTTATTGAATCTTATTGAAGAGACACAGTTTCCTATAATAATAACTGCAAATAATATATGGGATGCAAAGTTTAGTGATTTGAGAAAAAAATGTAAGGTAATTAATTTTAAAGAACTTAATTATAAAGACATTTTTATGATCTTACAAGAGATAGCTAAAAAAGAAAATCTTAGTATTGATAATCAGATTTTAATTTCTATTTCTGTAAAGTCAAAAGGAGATGTAAGAGCAGCTATAAATGATCTGCAGACAATTGCCTTTAATGATGATGTTTCCAGCTTGTATTTATCTTTAGATGAGAGAGATAAAGAACAAGAGATCTTTGATGCTCTGAAGTTTATTTTTAAGAATATGCTTTCTCAGAATACTTTAAGAGTTTATGACAGCGTTGATATGCCGTTGGATAAGATTTTTCTCTGGATAGAAGAGAATATTCCATATGAGTATTCTGGTGAGGAGCTGTATAAGGCTTATGAGGCTTTAAGCATAGCAGATGTATTTAGGGGAAGAATACAGAGTCAGAGGCACTGGAGGTTTTTAGTTTATCAAAATATTTTTCTGAGCGCAGGCATTTCTCTTGCTAAGAAAAAACCAAAGCTAGGATATACACAGTATCAAAAACCCTCACGAATTTTAAAGATATGGATGTCAAATAATCAGAATGCTCATAAAAAGTCTGTAATTGCCAAGTATGCTGTAGCTGCTCATTGTTCTAAGAAAAAAGCTGCAAAAGAGTTTCATATTATTAAGAATGTTCTTAAAAAACCAGAGATTCAGAAGGAGCTTAGGTTAAGTGAGCAGGAAATCAGTTTTGTTAATAAGCTTGCTTAGGAAGATTTATTTAATAATTCTAAAATCCAGAAGTTATTAGATGAAGTTGATAAATGTTTAAATTCCCTCTAGGAAATTTTATTATTGCTTATTTAATATTGTTTCAATATGATTAAGAAACTTAAGCTAACTCAGCATCTATGATTGACTTGAAGTTGCTGAATGGCTGAGCTCCATCAAGCTGAACTCCATTTATGAACAAGCCTGGAGTTCCAGATATTCCATATGCCTGACCATCTGCTAAATCTTTCTGAACTTCTGAAGCATATTTTCCAGAGTCTAAGCAAGAACCAATATCATAACCTAGATCCTTAGCCCACTTCTTAAGATCAGCTTCTGTGTAAGAAACAGTTGACTTAACTGTTCCTCCATCAAGAATGTTTTGTTCTGAGAATAATTTGTCATGGAATTTGAAGTATGCTTCATCGTTTCCAGCTACTTCACGGACACACTCAGCTGCTTCTGCTGATACTTGAGCCTGAGGATGGAAATTTAGTGGGAAGTCTCTGAAAACTAATCTGACTTTTCCTGTGTCAATATATTGTGACTTTAGTTGAGGATATGTTTCTGTCCAGAATTTTCTGCAGAATGGACATTGATAATCTGAGAATTCAATTATTGTTACTGGAGCGTTTGGGAGGCCAATTGAAGCATCATCATCTTCACTTACTTCAACTTTTTCAGTTTCTGTGTTAGAAGGAACAGAACCATCTATTGGTATTAGTTCACTGCCCTGACTTATGAACTGTCCGTTTTTTGTGAAATAAACAGGAACATTATCTCCCTGAACATTAACTGTTGCTACATATATTCCGTTTTTTATTTCTATACTTTCAACTTGAGCATTTTCTCCTGGAATTAATTCTGTGTTGATGAAGTTTTCTGAGAGAGCTTTCATTTTTGATTTGCTTACTCCTCCTAGAGAACCTCCTGTAACAAGAACAATTATTAGTATTATGCTAAGAATTCCTAAAGCGTATGAAGATAGAGCCCATTTGTGTGTTGGTAATTTTCCAAGATTAAACTTTACAATTTCTTCCTCTTGTTTTTCTTTTTTATTATCAGTCATGTTTTATCCAGATAAGATGTCTTTAAAAATGTTATGATAGTTTTGTCTAGCTTATGTTAGAAAGGATTAAATATTGTTTTTGTTATTAGATGATATGCCGTATGATATTATTATTGGCAGGGATGAGGCTGATAGAAAAAAGTTTGGTGATAGAGGGCTTTTAAGTATTGGTAAGGGGTATGTAAAGATGAGGCAGTATTACTCTTTATCAAATCCAATTAAGCTGGATGTTTCTAGAAGTCACGTAATTCTTGTTGCAGGTAAGAGAGGAAGCGGAAAGAGTTATACTTTAGGAGCTATAGCAGAAGAAATTTCTTCTCTGAGTGATGATGCTAAGAAGAATATAGCTCCTCTTATTTTTGATACTATGGGAATTTTTTGGACTATGAAGTATGAGAATGAGAAGGATAAGGTCTTACTTTCCAGTTGGGATTTGAAACCTAGAAAGCTTGATGTGAAGGTATTTGTTCCTTTTGGGTTTTATGATAGATTTAGTGAGGCAGGAATTCCTGTTGACTCTTCCTTTTCTATTAAGGTATCTGAGCTTGGTCCTGAGGATTGGGTCTTAATGTTTAATCTTTCTGTTACAGATCCTATATCTGTGTTGATTGAGAGGTCTATCTTTTCCTTGAGTAATAAGACAGATGATTATGATTTAACAAATATAATAGAGGAGATTAGGCGTGATAAGAATTCTTCTATAGAGGATAAGAGCGCTGCTGTTAGCTTATTTGAGGCTGCTTATACTTGGGGAGTTTTTTCGTCTAAAGGAGATAAGGAGACTTTGATTTCTGACTTGTTAAATCCAGGAATTACTACTATTCTTGATTTAAGTATGTATAATTCTGTTGGAAAGTTTAATGTGAGGGCTTTAGTTATAGGGCTTTTATGCAGAAAGATATTTCGTGAGAGAATGTTTACAAGAAAATCTGAAGAGATAGAGGCTGTTAAACACGGAATTGATTATTTAGCTTATGGATCTAGAAAAGAATCTCCTTTAGTCTGGATTTTTATTGATGAGGCTCACGAGTTTCTTCCTAGAAATGGAGAGACTCCTGCTACTGATAGTTTAGTTCAGGTTTTAAGAGAGGGAAGACAGCCAGGAATTTCTTTAGTTCTGGCAACTCAACAACCAGGACAGATTCACAGAGATGTTATGACTCAGAGCGATATTGTTATCTCTCATAGACTGACTTCACAGGATGATCTTTCTGCTTTAAATGAGATGATGCAAAGCTATGTTTATGGAAGTATTAAGAAGCATATGGACGATCTTCCTGATTTAAAGGGGTCTGCTATTTTATTAGATGATAATTCTGAGAGAATTTATCCAATAAGAGTAAGACCTAGATATACTTGGCATGGAGGAGAGTCTCCAAGTGCTGTAAAGGCCCAGAAGAAGCTTTAGTTTATTTTGTAATAAGAAGGTATTTTAAATAAACAATAATAAAATTTCCTAGAGGAAATTTAAACATTTATCAACTTCATCTAATAACTTCTGGATTTTAGAATTATTAACTTACTTTATGTTCCTTTTTAGCTAAATGAGAAAGAGGCTATAACTCCAAGAGTTATTAGTAATAAAATTATTAGAGGAATTAGTGGCAGGACAATGTAAAGTAATAAGAAGCAGATTAGGGGAGCTGTTCTTTTATTTTCTTCTTTGTCATCTACTATTCTATTGATTTCATATTGAAGATATAGGAAGTTAAAGAAAAAAGTGTAAAATCCAGAGAGTTTTATTCTTGATCCTTTGTTTATTAGGGCTTCATTTAGGATTTTTCTATATCTGAATGAGGTTATTATAATTAAGATGATATGAATAAAAACTATTGAAATTAGTGAAATATAAATTATTTGTATGTTTTGAGGTATTTCAGATATACTACTAACTGTTCCTGATGTAGAGGTTGATGTAAAGTAGTAAGCTGTACCTGAGAGAGCAAGTATTATGATCCATGTAAAAATAAGAATAACTGGAAGTGATTTTGAGAGTTTTGTTTTTGTCTGAAGATTATTAAATGATTTTACTTTTATTATATACCATATGATTCCGTAGAGGCCTAGAGTTATAAGAGTTAAGATAAAGAGTAGAGCAACGCTTTGTTTTTTTGGTACACCAACCTCTTCCATTTTATCTATAATGTTAGATATTATATAAATATTACCTGTTTCTTATTCTGTTGAGATCACGGGCAAATTTATCAGACTTGTCTTTTCCAATTATTCTATGATAATCTTCTGGAGGAGCTTTTAACACTCCGTGAAGGTTTTTCATTTCATCTATTATGGTTGAGATTTCTTTTTCTGAAAGTCCTGTTTTTGATAAGATTCTCCAACCCTTTATTTCATCTAAGTGGCTTTCTTCTTTCTGACCCAGGGCTACTGAGATGCTTTCAAGGTCCAGAAGTTCCTCATAAGAAATAGCTGAGAGTATGGCTTTTGTTTTTTTCATATTAAGTTTTGTATAATCTTTTATAACAAGGTCTGTTTCTTTTTCTATGTCTTTCATTAGCTCTTTAATTCTAAGTTTTAGAGAAGCTCCCTCGCTTCCCAGTTCTATAAGAGTTTTTTCTTGAGACTCTAGTATTTTTTCCATTGCCTTTCCTTTTTGTATTACTTTCAGAGCCTGGCGGATGTTAATATCATTATTTATTTCTGTCTTGTGAAGCATTTCAAGATTATGATCGAATTGCTCTCTCTGTTTTTCCAGGATCTGGAGAGTTTCTGTTGCACTTCTAAGTATTTCAGAAGTGTTTCTTAAGTGGTATTTTAGGTTTTTGTAGTAAATGTTTATCTCGTTTTTTCTTTCAGAGACAGCTATTGTAAGTGTTCCAGTCATTTTTGCACTCCTCTCAGCTGCTTTATGTCTTGTTCCTGTTTCTTTTGTAGGTATTTTATTATCTGGAGCCAGCGTTACATTTGCATAAAGAATTCTTTTCATATCTTTTGAAAGAATAATCGCTCCGTCCATTTTTGATAGTTCTATGAGTCTCTGGGCTGTAAATCTGCAGTTTACTTTGAAGCCCCCATCAAGAATCTGGTTAACAAGATCATTTTCCACTACTATGAGTGCTCCTTTTTTTGCCTCTACAACCCCGTTTAATCCTGCCCTTAGGTTTGTTCCAGGAGCTACAAGCCTTAGAATACTAAAGAACTCTTCTTTTGTCGCATCATTATTATTTTTTATTTCAATAATTGTTGTTTGCGTCTCTTTCTTATTCTCCATTTCACACTCTTTCTTTTATTTTTAATGATTTTCTTTTATTTAAAATTTCTTGTCCTTGTTTTTTGGATTGGAAATTAGTTAATTAACTTGATCCTGCTTTTAAACATACTGGAACAACTTGAGAGTGAGGAAAAATTAGATTGTTTAAAAGAAAATCATATAAAAATTTTCTCTCTTACCTACTTTTGTAATTAAAAATCCTTCTTTAACTTTTTGTAATTGAATTCTATATTCTCCTGTCCTTATTCTAAATTCTTCATCCTTATTTTTTAACTTAATTATGTCTACTGGCTGATTATTTTTGAATTTTTCTAAGGTAAATAATATTTTCTGTTGAATTCTACTATCTAATTTCATTAATTGCTTCTTAGAATTGTTTGAAAATATAATTTCCATTATTAGAACCCAAGTTCTTTTTTAAGTTCTTCAAATGTAATAAAATTTCCTCTTTCATATTCTTTCTTAGATAGTTCTATGTCTTTCTTTGTTTCTACGGACAATTCAAGATGGGGTTCAACAAAATCCCAGATTACATCTTCATAACTTTCTCCTTCTTCTTTGAATTTTTTCAGAGTATTAAGTAGGTCTGAACTTATTCTAATTGAGGTTTGTTCTTGCATACTTAATGCATGCATTATGTATATATAAATCTTTTGTTATATTGAAAGCCAGTTAAGAAGTGTTGCAAATAAAATCCAGAGTAAATATGGAATTAGAAGATAAGAAGATAGTTTGTTTATTTTATGAGTTTTATATAATAAGAGTATAATTGAGGCGAGGATTAGAAGGATTATGAAGAAGGCTAGCTTTACATTATGAAGCTGGAAGTATGAATAGCTCCAGAGTATGTTTAGTAATAAATTTACTCCAAATAGGAAAGAGATTTTTATTTTATCTTTTTTGTTTTTTGAATAGTAATATGAGAGTGCTATTGATATGGATATGAGTAAATATAATATATTCCAGACTATTGGAAATACATAATTTGGCGGAGTTATACTTGGCCTTATTTCCTGATACCATTCTGAATTTACTTGGTTAGAAGTAAATAAGCTTCCAATTACAGCAGTAGAATATACGATCAGGAGTGATATAATGAGTATAAGGAGGAATTTTTTATTAGCTAAACTACTTTGTTTTTTAGGCATGTTTAATAAAGTAAAATAAACTTTAAAAGTTCTCTCTATTTCTATTTGGGATTAAGTTTAATATTTAAAGTATATTTCTTTAGATCTATAAATGAAAAAACCTCTTTTAATTAAAGAATTTTTGAAAGATAAGAAGATTGCCTCTATTAAATCAAGCTCTAAGTTTTTAGTCAATTATATCTGCAAAAAGATTGATTTTGGAAAAGATATAGTTATTATTGAGTATGGTCCTGGAACAGGTGTTTTGACTAAAGAGA
>DYHK01000113.1 GCA_020724205.1 Candidatus Aenigmatarchaeum sp.
AACAGATGGTTACGGATGTAGCAGATAAAAATTATCCGTTTGAATCCGCTAAAATCCATATGCATCCGCTTATAAAAATTAATTTCTTTACATTTAGAGTTCAACTCTATTTGTCAAGATATTTTCAGAAATCTTGAAAATTTTCTTGACAAAAAGAATTATTTATGTTATTTTTAAAAAGGAGTCAACTATTTAAAATAAAATGAACAATTTACTTAAAAACCCTATTTTCATTAAGAAGAGTATAGATGGTCCTCAAGAGTTTAGTAGAGGTGGCAATGACCGCTTCTTTATAAGACTTACCTTCGGACCTTTTCTTAAGGTAGTAGTCTCTAAAATAAGGGCAGCTTCTTTTCACACAGCCAGCCATTATCCAGGCTATTCTACGGCCATGGACATTTCCTCTTTTAGATATCCTCCAACCTGCTTTGAATCTACCGGACTGCTTGATTATAGGATCCAGGCCACAAAATCCAATAAGTTTTCTGTAATGCTCAAATCTCTTAATATCCACAATCTCTGCCATAAGATAAATGGCGCTCTCCTGAGCAATACCAGGGATGGAGCAAAGGATTTCTATCTCTTTTTTAAAAAACTTTTCTCCCTTTTCTTCGATAATCTTACTAATATGTTCTTTTTCCTCAAGAAGCCCATAGAGCCTTTTTATCTTTATCTTAAGAAGCTCTTCATAGTCAGGATAATCTCCTGCGATAGAAGAGGAGGCAAGCTCATATATTTTTTCAGGAGAAAGAGAGGATTTTCTTCCTCGGCCTTTATCCAAAAGTTGCGTAGCCTTTTTGATAAACCTTCTCTTGGATATACCTCTTATCTTCGAAGCACCTCCAAACTCAAGAAGGACCGACAAAAAATCTTTGCCGAATACCCCCGAGACGCTCTCTGCCTCGGGGAAAACCAAGGAGAGCATTCTTTTAATTTCAGTCTTTGTCCTGGCGATATCCTGCGTAATTCTTTCTTTTTCTCTGACAAAGTATCTTACGGAATATCTTTCATCAATAGGACTTTCTTTAAGCTCCTTATGTTTAAATTCAAGGAACTCAGCTATAGTTTTAGAGTCCTTTTTGTCAGTTTTGGTAGGCTTATTATTGGTAAATTTAAAGAACTGATGGAGCATATAAGGATTCACCACCACACTATTATAATCCCTTATTTTAAGAAAATTAAGCAGATTATTGTGGTATATTCCGGTAGGCTCCATACCTACAACTACATTTGTTCTAAAATCTCTGATTGTCTGCTCAAATCCTTCAAAACCAGTTTTGCTCATAGCAAAGGTTCTGTTTTTCATCAAGAGTTTGCCATTCTTTATAGATACCACAAAAGAATCCTTGGCTACGTCAACTCCGCAAAAATAAGTAGATTGGTTCATAATATTACCACCTCCTTCTTAGAATTTTTAGAGGGTATTATTAGCACTCTCTCACTCAACCTCCCGATTAAGATGAGCCATTTATGCTCAATCAACTTATATGAGACCAAGAGAGTACAAAATAAACTCCTTTATGAGCCTACTAGCTCAGGTGTGATGGTATTTTACCCTCCTGGTCTCTATTTTATAGATTATGTGGGTATAAACAAACATAAATTTAACACAATTTAAACTAGGAGGATTAAATGTCTTTAAAACTCTCTGAGAATGCCTTGAAAG
>DYHK01000013.1:0-2636 GCA_020724205.1 Candidatus Aenigmatarchaeum sp.
AGTTGTGAGTTGAATTTTCCATAGTCATTTGAGGAGAGTGTTCGCATCACCCCATAGTCTATTGATCTGAAGTAGTTTGATTTTGAGCAGCCTTCAAAACAACCATCACTTAGGTCATTAAATTCTCCGCAAGAGGACACACAGTTTTGAGATCCTTTAGCCAGGCTTGCTGGAGTGTATTCTTCTGCAAGGTTTGAGAAGGAGTGCCCAAACTCGTGAGTAATTACTGTTAGAGGGTGGGCTGAGTTTATACTCATTACGTTTAGGTAGGATGAGCTTCTTAGGTTTTCAGCAAATGGCTTTATTACAAATATATAATCTGAAGGACATGAAGAGGCTTTTTTGATAAGATTTTTTGAGTAACATAATATTGCTATTCCTTTGTAAAGTTCACACTCTGGATTATATGACTCTGGAGGTATCTGATAGATATTAAAATTATTTTTGTAATTGTCAAAAGGAGGAGTGTTTAGGAGAAATTCTGAGTAGGTCTTTGTTGTTGCCTCATCTGCAAAGAAGACTAGATTAATTTTATCTTCTCCGTTATCTAGTATTGTATTGCAATACACCAGGTCTTCTTGAGATGGAGAGGTATTAATTTTTACTGAGTAGTATACTATTATTAGTGCTAGGATAAGTGCTGCTAGAATTACTAGGAGAGAAATAACCCAGATACTCTTTTTTTCAACCACCATATTTAATTCAGTTATTATTAATTTAAATAGCTTATCAGATCTGACCTTATTTGGAGGTTTTCTCTATATTCTTCTATTCTACCAATTACCTGAACTTGTTTATTTTCTGCTTCGGAGAGGTTGCAGAGACTGCAGATTCCTTGGATTTTTTGGTTTTCATTATTTATATCTTGAATGTAGAAGGTTGTGAAGTTACCATAATTTTTTATATTTATTATATAACCTGTAAGGCTTACTTTCTTGTTAATATAGTCATTATTAATTTGAGATATATTTAATTGAGGTATGTTATACTTTGATAGTATTAGTATTATCAGTATTCCTAAGATAGAGATTATTAAAGAGATAATTCTTAGCTTATTCATCTTTAATGTAATAAGAAGATTTAATAATAAATACTTTCTTTTTTACCTATGGCTAAGACAATGGGTGTTGATGAGAGGATTGGGGTGATAAAGAGTTTTGCTGAGGAGATAGTTTCTGAGGATGAGTTAAGAGAGTTATTTAAGACTAAGAAGAAGATAATTGCTTATGATGGTTTTGAACCATCTGGACAGATTCATATTGCTCAGGGATTATTGAGAGCAATTAATGTGAATAAGCTTACATCTACTGGAATTCATTTTAAGTTTTGGGTTGCTGACTGGTTTGCAATGCTTAATAATAAGTATAATGGGGATTTAGACAAGATTAGAATTGTTGGAGAGTATTTTATTGAGGTTTGGAAGGCTTGCGGAATGGATATGAAGAATGTAGAGTTTGTTTGGACTTCTGATTTTATTAAAAAACATCCTGAATACTGGGAGACTGTTTTGAAGCTATCAATGAATGCTACTGTGCAAAGAGTGTTAAGATGCGGACAGATTATGGGTAGGGAGGAAAGTACTAGTAATCCTGCTTCATATATATTATATCCATTAATGCAAGCTGCTGATATTCATCACTTGCAAGCTGATATTGCTCAGCTTGGTCTTGATCAGAGAAAGGTAAATATGTTAGCTAGAGATGTGTTTCCTAAGATTGGTTTAAAGGCACCTGTTGCAATACATCATCATATGTTGCTTGGTTTGCAATTTAAGCATCCTGAAGATAAGTCAATGGATAGTGTAGATAGAAAGATTGCTATGAAGATGTCTAAGTCAAAACCCGACTCTGCTATTTTTATGACTGATACTAAAGAAGATATTTTAAGGAAGTTTAAGAATGCTTATTGTCCTGAGAAGGAAGAGAGGGATAATCCTGTTTTAGAGTATGCTAAGTATATTGTTTTTGAGAGGTTTGATGAGATTGTAATTGAGAGACCTGAAAAGTTTGGCGGGAATTTAAGAGTTAAGGGATATAATAAGCTAAGAGAGCTTTATGCAAGAGGAGAGATTCATCCTCTTGATTTGAAGAATACAATTGCAAAGTATATTGATAAGATGATAGAGCCTGTTAGAAATCATTTTGAGAAGAATAAGACGGCTAGAGAGTTAAGAGATAAGGTTTTGAAGATGAGTGCGAAATAATTAAACTTTTTTCATAATTCTTTTTATTATTACTCCACCAATTATTAATATTATTGCCCAAAAAATACCTATTTCATATTTTATTAAATAAACTCCTAAAATAATTGCTCCCCCTATTAAAAATATTTCTCCAATGAATTCTATCCATATATTTCCTAACTCTTTTATCTCTCCTTTTAAACTAACTATTTTTTGTTTATTTTTTAAGTTGTCTTGATTTATTACTTTATTTTCTAAAAATCCAATAATATAAGGGATTGATATTAATAATCCAATTAAAATAAAGAATATACTTAAATAAGTAGTTATTTTTAAGCTGATTAAAATATGTTCATAAGTAGAATCATATAATTGTCTTGCTTCGCTGTTATTAGAAATAATTACATTAGCTAAGGCATCTATTCTTTCTGTTGTATATATTCCACTTGCAAAG
>DYHK01000013.1:2646-6478 GCA_020724205.1 Candidatus Aenigmatarchaeum sp.
TAAACTAAGACCTAATGAAATTAGAAATGTTTGTTTACTTGTAAAGTCTAGATTTAACATTTTAATTACTCTTTAAAACTAATCAACCTTTTAAAATTATTGTTATATTACCATATCTTTTTAAATTATCTTTAATTTAATATAATATGCCACAAGCTGCAGCGCACATATTATTTCCTTTAATTATTATGTCTCTGATAAGAGATTATTATATTGATAAGAAGAATAGGAAGAGTTTTCCATTACATTATGTTTTGATTGCTGGAATTGCTGGAATTATACCTGATTTAGATATTCTTGCTTATTGGATTCTTTATTTTTTTGGTTTTTCTATAAATGAGATACATAGAACTTTTATGCATAGTATATTTGTGCCTATAATATTTTTAATTTTGGCTTTGGCAACTATAAGAGTAAAAGAATTTAGTTTTAGAAGAAGTAAGCTTAGGTGGAGTATTATTTTTGTAATGCTTGCTTTTGGAAGTTTTCTTCACTTAGTTTTAGATAGCTTGCTTCATGGAAGTATAATTCCATTTTATCCTCTAAATTCTTGGGTCTTTGGAATTGATTTATTTGGCCTACTTCCTCCAGGACTTGAGGGTTTGGCTGCTCCGTGCTTGGATGCTGGCTTGATTATAATTTATTTAATATACTTAGAGTTGAAGCATAGAATAAGTGATTTTATCTAGTTGTGAGAGTAAGTTAATGTAGCTAAAATCCATAAGTTATATGATAGATTTAAAATTATTAAATTTGATAGATAATATTAAGCTACTTAAATGTGAGATTTTTATCTTGTGAAAAATCTTTATTGATTATTTAACTAGTATTTTTATCCTTATCTCGTCTTTAGTTCAATAATATCTTTATCTTTGATTAGGTGATTGAGACCGACTTTTTGATTTGGGAATTTACTTGAGGGGCCCCAAATGTGAATTTCTGAGATTGTTGAGAGCATTTGTTTACTTATTTTTTCTACTACGTCTTTAATTGTAGAGCCTGGTTTTAGGATCATAGGGATTTTACTTGGTTCTTTTCCTGGCTCTTTGAGATAGATTCTTACACGTTCAAAGCTGTTGAATATTTTTTCTTTTAATTCTTTTATTCCCTCTCCTGTTAGTGTTGAGGTTAGAATGTAATTGTATTTTTTTGAGTTAAGATTAGCTGATATTTTCCTTTTTTCAGCTTCATTATGAAGGTCTGATTTATTGAAAACAATTATTTTTTTAGCACGAGATCTTTCTGTAAATTTTAAGACTTCTTGTATTTCTTCAGCTGATGTTACAACAATTAAGAGTAGGTCTGTATTATTTACTATACCTATATCAAAATTCTCGTTTTTTAGCGAGGCTTGATCTATAATTTGTATTTGAACTCCCTCGTAGTTAAGCATTCCTTGTATTGGATGTTGAGTTGTGAATGGAACTGGAGAGACTATTGGAGTTGAGTTTGTTAGAGTCTTAAGAAGAGAAGATTTACCTGAGTTTGTGAAGCCAATAAGGACTGCTTGCATGTCTGATTTTTTAATTGAGTCTTTTGAAGCAGATGATTTTTTTGATTTTTTTATACGATCTATCTTTTCCATTAATTTAATTCTTCTTGTCTTAAGATTAGAGAGCATTTTTTCAGATGATTTGTGTTTTGGACACTCTTTTATCATTTCATCTAGCCAGTATAAGCGATCTTCATCTGTCTCTGCCTTTAGAAAATTCTCTTCAGCTTTCTTATAGAATGGTGATTGATTTGTTGATGCCATGTTAATAATAAAACCTACTAAATATATATAAATTTAAGCTAGATAATAATTTAAATAAGGCTAAAGGCAAGATTTTTTATAGATTGTTTAAAGTAAATATTATTAAAATGGACAAACTGAATGAGGAAGGATTAATAGAGAAGATACGTTTTAAGAAGGAGTTTGTAGAGATACCTATTGAAGATATAAAAATGGCACTTAAGCAGTTTGAAAGAAGTGAGATAAGTGATGAGGATAAGGTGAAGAGGGTAAGAGATATTTTGAGGAAGATTTATTCTGGGTTTGGAGGCAGGAAGATCTTTATGTTTAATGATAAGTCTCCTGAGGAGGTTTTAGAGAAGCATATTTCTACACGTGAGAGGTTAGAACACTATGAGGAGATTTACAAGAAGCTACTTAGTGGGTTTGATACAGGTAAGAATGTTTCTGTAATTGATTTAGGTGCTGGAGTTAATGGGTTTAGTTATAATTTTTTTGAGAAGTGTGGGTTTTCTAAGGTAAGGTATGTTGGTGTTGAGGCTGTTGGACAGCTTGTTACTCTAATGGACAATTATTTTGAAGAGAATGGACTTGATGCTAAGGCTGTTCACTTAAGTATTTTCAATAAGGAGGAGTTAGTTAGGTTGATAAATAAGCAAAAAACTCCTAAAGTAGTTTTTATGCTAAAGGTTATAGATTCTTTAGAGGTTTTGAAGAGAAATTATACTCTGGAATTGTTAGAGGAGATGAAAAAACTTGAGATTGAGAGATTTGTTATTAGTTTTGCTACAAGAAGCTGGTTTAAGAGGAGGAAGTTTTATGCACAGAGAAAGTGGCTGACAAATTTTATAGAAAAGAATTTTAATATAACTGATGATTTTGAATTAGGAGGAGAGAGGTATATAGTATTTGAGAAGTAAAATGAAAATTTTGTTTATATGTAAGCATAATAGGTTTAGGAGCAAGGTGGCTGAGGCTATTATGGATAAAATCCTTATTGATAGAAGTATTGAGGATGTTGAAGTGAGAAGTGCAGGGGTTGTTCAGTATTATACTAACCTGTTTATGCCAAGGAGTGTTGTAGAGGCTCTTGTAAGAAAGGGGTATAAGATAAGGGATGAGAAGTCTAAGTCTGTTGATAGCTTTTTGATTGAGTGGGCTGATAAGATTATTATTGTGGCTGATAATGTTTCAAAGGATTTATTTCCAAAGAGTAAGGCAATTGTATGGCCTGTTTCAGATACTGATGAGAGTGATATTTCTGGAATAGATGAGAGAATAGATGATATTCACGAGAGAATTAATCTTTTTGTTGAGGATAACTTTTAACTTATTTTATTATATGGGGAACAAATCTACTTAGATTATCTGTAATTTTTTTCTCACTTTCTCTTATACCCATTCCTACACACTCATCTCCAATCATCCACAAACCTATTAGTGGCCTATAGTTATAATAAGATGGGTGAGCAAAGTATTCTTGGTATACAAATCCTTCTTCTCCATAATCTTCTGTTTCATAAGTGCTATAATTTGTGTTAATTGTTACATTTGCTCCTTCTCTTCCAAATAGTGGTTTTTTAACCCACTCACTTAAACCTTCTTTATCAAAGTAGGCTGGAAGTAAGTAAGGGTGATTTGGAGCTATTTCCCAAAGTATTGGTAGTAGACCTTTATTACTCCATAACATCTTCCAAGCTGGTTCTATAAATGTTGTATTTGTTTCTTTAAGATAATTTGCTCCTTCTTCTAAAATCATTTGTTCCCAGGGTTGAAGTTTAAATATATTCTCAATTTTTTCACCCTTTGGATCACAAAATTCTTTTCTTAATCGATTATATGATATATCTTCAAATGGAAGGTAAGCAGTATCTAGGCCTGCTTGATGAGCTGTATCTCTAAGATACTCTACTGTCATTACATCTTCTTCTAAATCTGATCCTGAGCAAAAATGGACCTTTTTTGAGTTTACAATTTTAGGCCATCTTTCTTTTAATTTTTCGTGTATTGCGTTGAATTGATCTTTATCTGGAAATTTATCTTGAAGCCAGAACCATTGTATTGCTGCTGACTCTAAGAGGCTTGTTGGGGTGTCTG
>DYHK01000013.1:6488-12092 GCA_020724205.1 Candidatus Aenigmatarchaeum sp.
AAGACGAAAATCTATTATTATAAATTATACTCTATCATTTTTAATCCTCTTTCTGGAAAGTAAATAAAATCAAATCTTCCATATAATTCCCATTCATCCTTTTCCCATGAATCTACAATTACTTCCGCAGCATTTTTTGGTATAGATAATTTTGAGAAGAGGTCATTATCAATTATGTGCTGAGCTGCTTCTAGACATAATTGATGAGTTTCATTTCCAGCTTTTTCAAACATTTCAATCTCTTCTGGAGTGAAACTATAATATGCATCCTCTGTCCAGTAGGGAGAGGTACGACTATGGAAAGTCAAACCTTGAGATTCCACAGTCTCCTTCCACCTACTTCTTGGAATGGAAAAAATTCTTTCCATTTTTAAGACGAGACTCCTCCCTTTGCACCTGGTCCGAAAACTCCCCTTGAAATTCCTGATTTAGGAGTTGTTTTAACTGGAGTTTTTGTGTAGTTTTCTCCAGAACTCTGAGAAGCTTCTGAGGAATTGTGGTAACCACTGGAGTGAGATCCACTTATAGGTCTATAAATAACTCCTCCTCCAGATCTTTTTCCTTCATTTTCTTCTTCTTTCTCTTCTTCTTTCTCAACAATTACTGTTTGAGAAGAGTTGTATGGATCGCTTGGTTGAGGAGCACATCCATAGAATGCAACTGCACTTGAAGCAGTTATTACTAGAGCAACTTGGGAAGATTTCCTAAGTAGCTTTCCTACTTTTTCATAGGCTGATACGGATTTTTCTAATCCTTGATTTTTGTTTTCCATTTTTTCTCCTATTTTGTTTTATTTATTTTGATTATTAATTTTACAAAAAACTTATTCATAATAGTTTACCCTTAATATTACGGGTTTAATTTTTTTATAGAATATGGGTCCTTATTCATCATAATCTATTTATATTGTAATAAATAATGAAAGAAATGATTATTCTTGAGGTTCCTGTTGAAAATAGTATAGATAAGCTTGGATGCAGAAAAGCCCCTTCACAGATTCTTAGTTATATTGAGGATAGCTATATAGCTGAGAATGGGTCTAAAGTGTATAAGGAAAGTATTAATTTCAAGAAGCTTGAGTTTTCTGGAAAGAGTGAGAGAGAGGTAAGCGAGGTATTGTATGAAGAGGCTTTAGACTTAATTAAGAATCATGATAAGTGTGTTTTTGTTGGAGGAGATCATTCTATAAGTTACTCTGTTGGAAAAGCATTTATGGAAAACTGCCTTTCTGAGGGTAGTGATCCGTGCATTATTGTTTTTGATGCACACCCTGATTGCAAGAATGATTTTGGAAATACTGGCTGGCTGAAAAATCTTATTGATGGTGGTTTTCCTAAGGATAAGGTCATAATTGTAGGTCTTAGGAAGAGTTCTTCAGAGGAAATGGGTTTTTTACAGGAGAAAAAGATTAGGACTTATAATATGAAAGATATAAATGATATTCAAGAAATATGTGATATTGTTATGGAGCTTGCAAATAAGAATCAGATTTATATTTCAATTGATGTTGATGTTTTAGATTCGGTTTTTGTGCCAGGGACTGCTAGACCTGAGAGTGGAGGTATGACAACAAGACAATTGCTCTACTTTATACAAAGGCTAAACTTATTAAAGAATGTAAGAGTAATAGATATAACTGAAATAAACCCTGAACTTGATTTTAGGGATGTTACAGTAAAACTTGGAAGCAAGATAATTGAGGAGATTTTATCATGAGAGTATTTATTGCAATTGATTTACCTGAAAACGTTAGAAGAGAAATTATAAGCATTCAGAAGGAGATAGATAAGTTAGGTTTAGTTAGAGGAAAATTTACAGACCCTGAAAAGTTACATTTGACTTTAAAGTTCTTGGGTGAGGTTTCAAGATCTGAGTTTGAGGCTGTTAAAGAAAAGATAGAGTGCATTAAGTTTGATAAGTTTGATGTTTCCCTTGGAGAAATTGGGGTTTTTTCTGAGGATTTTGTCAGAATAATCTGGGTAAAGCTTGATGGACAGGGAGTATTGGATTTGCAGAAGAGAATAGATGAGGCTTTGAAGGATATTTTTCCTCCTGAGTATAGGTTTATGAGCCATGTAACTATTGCAAGACCTAAGAGTGTTGAGGATAAGAAGATTCTAATTGATGAGATGAAAAAGATAAGTTTTAATAAACTTAATTTTAGTGTTGATAAACTTATTATCAAGAAGTCTGACCTTACCAAGGAAGGTCCAATATATACTAATCTTTCTGTAAGCCAGGTTAGTTAGATAAAATATTATAAGGAATTTCTGGATTTATATAATTGTTGTTTGTGATAAGTTATGTTTAATTATAATTTAATTTAAAAGTCCTGAACTCTGAAATGTATTTTGGATGAGTGATGAAAAAAAGAGGAGGCCGTATAAACCAAGGCCTTTATATGAAGAATTAAAAGGAATTGATGAAAATATTAGACAAATAAGCAGAGATCGTTATAAGATAGATTTTGTTGATATTATAGGAGATGTTAGTGAGGAATTAAAACCTCTAATTACGAGGTATTTTACCCGTAATTTTGCTAATACTCATATAGAATTCAATTACTTCTGGATTAACTTAGATGATTATAGGAAGATAAGGGAAAATATTGAGGCGTCTCGTTCAGATAAGCATACTTTTACTGTTGATATATCTTATTTTATTTATGGAGGATTTGTCTTAAAATCTCTTGACTCTCAATTAGTTGAATTCTCTCTTGACAAGGCGGAAGGCTTCTGATTTTTTCCCAATAACTTTCTTTAAGTCTTCCTCTGAGGCATTGATTATATTATTTATTGTTTTAAATTCCTTTAATAGTTTTTGAGCTGTTTTTGGTCCAATTCCTGGGAAGCTTTCAATTATGAATTGTATGTGTTCTTTTTCATTTAGAGGCCTGCGTTTTAATTTAAGACTTATATTGCTAGGTTTTTTCCTTGCTAAAACATCTAGGAATTTTGCAGTATCCTCTGAGTTTTTTGTAAATATCAAGGGAATTTTATCTTTAAGAGTAATTGAGAGTAAAAAGCCACGGATAGAATTTGGGTGCAGTTTGATTTCAGATTCTTCATTTGCTTCTTGATAGAGATTATTTTCCTCTATTCCTTCAACCAAGAGTAGCTTTGAGTCTAGGTTTGTTAAATTTTCAATTTGTCTTAGTAGTCTTTTGTTAAGCATTGAAGATATGAAGTCTTGAACTGTTTTCCTTTCTATTACTGTTCCATTAATAAGATAATCTCCTATTTCAAGCTGAGAGAATTCTATTTCGTGACCTAGCTGAATAAGCTGTGATGGAATAAGAGAGTTTTTCTCACGGTGATCAACTATAATTTTATTTTTACTTTTTGATTTTTCTTTTTTACTATACTCTTCCTGCCTGTCTTTCTTTGAAAAGATGTTATGGAACATTTTAAAACAAAGTCTCTTGTTTAGATTCTGGTGAGAGGTTTATCTTACCATTATTAAAATCATCTTTGATTTCTTTAATTGCTTTGTGCATCTTTTTTTCCTTTGCATTAGCTGCATAGTAATAGGCTTCATCACGGGTGTTTTTTGTAACTAGCATTATTAACTCTCCAGGCATCAGGCGTGCTGTACGTCCAGCACGCTGGATTTTACGTATTGCACTCGGAACTGGCTCGTAAAAAATAACTGAATTAACTTCGGGAATATCAAGTCCTTCTTCTCCAATAGAGGTAGCACAGAGAACATTAAATTCTCCTGTGGAGAATTTGCTTATTACTTCCTTCTGATCTTTTTGACTTAGTCCTTGATTAGTCTTCTTTTTTGCCTGTCCAATAAAAACTCTGGAATTTATGCCTTTTATTTTATTTAATTCCTCTGAGATTTTTGAGACACTATCTCTGTATTGAGAGAAGACAATTGTTTTATTATTTGGATTAGTTTTTATTTTACTTTCTATTAAATCAACTAATTGGAGTAGTTTTGGGTGCTCTTTTTTTTCTGCAAGAAGCTCCTGAAGAAGAATATTGGCTTTGTTAAATTCATGTATTGTTACTAAGGCCTTTACAGACTTGCTTTTATTTTCCCTTGCCTGTTTGAATATTTCTTGAAGATAGTTATTCAGAGAGCTAAGAGTCTGGGTTTCCAAAAGTTCTAGGGCGTGCTGTATTTTAATTGCTTGAGAGCAGGCAACTATTCCTGCGAAGAAGTTTCCACTCTTATTTCCAGAAGTCAGAGCCTTCATTATCCTACTTTGAGTTTCAAGAAGTGTTACCTTATTAGCAGGCTTGAATAAGAGCTTTCTTTCTTTCAGCTCATTAACTTTTTTCTGAAAAATTGAGTTTAGCAGTCTTCTTATATCTTCAAATTTTGCAGGAAATTCTATTTTTATAACATTAAAATCTAGTTCTTGGAGGTATTTCTTTACGTCTTCACTCTCACGTGTACGAATTTCAACAGCTTCAATTGAGAGGTTCTTACATATTTGTGAAATTTGAGATTTATCTGTTCCTGGTGAGGCTGTTAAACCAAGTATTCTTGGATTTAGTGATTGTTCTAGGAATTTTTTTGCTACAAATGTATAAGAGTAATTTTTTACACACCTATGAGCCTCATCTTCAATTAGTAGGGAGACGTCACTTAAATTGTACAAGTGTTTTTTGAGATCATTTGCTATACACTGGGGTGTTGAGAAGATGATATCTGCACGCTGCCATATTTTTTTACGTTCACTTGCATTTACCTTTCCTGTAAATAATTCTATAGAGGCAAAAAGCTCTGGAAGGTGTTTTTTAAAATAATCTAGGTGTTGCTCTGCTAGAGGGCGTGTGGGGGCTAGGAATAATATTTTCTCTGTTGGGAATTTTTGCATTCTATCTATTACAAGCATAAGGGCTATGAGGGTTTTTCCAACTCCTGTCGGTAGGATAACAAGAGAGTTTTTTTCCTTACACTTTTCAAGAATTTCTAATTGGTAGTCTCGAGGCTTGATGTTAAGAAGAAATTTTTCCATTTTATTTAAGGTAGATAAGTGCTTATATAATTTTTATGTCTGTGAGTTAGTAAGTAAATGATGGTAAAATCCATAGGTTCTATGTTATTTGGTTATTATTTGAATATGTAAATATGAGTAAAATCAGTAGGTTATATGATAGCTATTAATTATTAAATTGAAGATGTAGATTAATTATCTTTAAAGTAATAAATTTTGGGAATTTATATAACTTATTTAAATTTGGTAAGGCTATATTATTTTACGTATAATTTTTTGAATTTTTTATTGGTTTTATTGGAATTAATAAGTAAAAAATGCAAATCCTAGGAAGATAAGGCAAAGTATGACTAGGAATAGCCATAAGGGAGGAATTCCAAATCCCATTTTTTGCTTTATGCCTGGATTTATATTTCCCGAGCTTGCGAAGAATATTTTTGTTCCATCTAGATTTCCGAATGGAATTAGAGAGAAGCAAGCATCGTATATACTTAATCTTGTAAATTCAGGAAAACCAATAAGATATCCAATAACTGCAAAAAGCAAATTAGCAAGAATTCCTGATGCTGCAACCATTCCTATATGCCAGTCTGTAAGTTCTGTGAACCTGTATATTCCGTGCCGTTTTGATACACGAGCGCTTGTGCCCTTTA
>DYHK01000014.1 GCA_020724205.1 Candidatus Aenigmatarchaeum sp.
ATTAAACCTCATTTTTCCAAATCACTAATAATAAAAAAAATAACTATTTAAATAATACGAAACCATAAAATTAAGATAGGCCTGTAGTTCAACGGATAGAACAATCGGCTTCGGACCGGCAGATAGGGGTTCGATTCCTCTCAGGCCTATTTTTAATTTTTTAATGTAAATAATCAATAACAAATTTTCATAAGAGAAAATTCTTCCATTTAAAATAAACTAACTCTTTAGATTATTAATCACTTACATCTAACAAATAACCTATGGATTTTAGCTTCACTTCATTACTTCACCAGAAATGTATTTTATCAATCATTAATCTACTCTATAATATAACCTCTGGATTTTACTCATATTTACTTACTTCAACTAAAGAAAAATTCTCCATAACCTTAATAAATCAATTTTCACTAATTAATAAATGAAAAAAGTTCACATAACTCTAACAGCTCTAACTCTAATAATCCAAATTGGAATAATAATTGCCATCTTCTACTTTGCACAAGACCTAGTTATACTAAAAACTCAGACAAATAACCTAATTAATCAAACTAGTGACCTAGAAGACAGACTCTCAGAATTTCAAGATAGAAATCAGCAGCAGATTCTTGAAATAAGTAATAGTTTAATCTCAACTCAAAACGATTTAACAGACCAGTTAAACGAGATTAAAGCAGATGCAAGTTCAGACTTCTCTGGAATAATTCCCCAAGTAATAAAAGGAGTTGTTTCTATAGGAACAGATGTCTCTCAAGGATCAGGTTTTATAATTTCTAGCGATGGATACGTAATAACAAACGCTCATGTTCTCTCAGGAGCAAGATATGCTCGTGTATTAACTTATGAAGCAAATCAATGGAAACCAGCTCAGTTAATAGGTTATAGTAATGAAATGGACATAGCAATTCTAAAAATAGAAGGAAACTATGAATACCTAGAATTTGGAGACTCTGATAGTATTCAAGTAGGTGAAAAGGCAATAGCTCTTGGAAATCCTCTAGGCTTATCCTTCTCAGTCTCAGAAGGAATTATCAGCGCTCTAGATAGAACCGGACCAAATAAACTTCCAGCATACATTCAGATAGATGTTCCTCTAAATCCAGGAAACTCAGGAGGTCCTCTAGTAGACAAAAGAGGAAAAGTAATTGGAATAAATAACTTTAAGCTCCAAAACTCTGAGAATTTAGGCTTTGCACTGGAGTCAAACTACGCAAAAAACACAATAAATGATATACTCCAGAACAAATCAATCTCTCTGACAGTCTAATAAAAACCTTTAATAAATAAGAAAAACTGATTCTACTAAATGGCAGAAAAGAAAGTAACATTCAATATCTCAAAAAAAGATAACTTCTCAGATTGGTATACTGACATAATTCAAAAAGCAGAGCTAGCAGATATAAGATATAATGTAAAAGGTTTCATTGTATTCCAGCCATGGTCTGTCCTATCTATGGAAAAAATGTTCTACTACATGGAAAAAGAACTAAGAAAAAAAGGTCACATGCCGCACTTCTTCCCAACACTAATTCCAGAAGAAAACCTAAAATTAGAATCCTCACACGTAAAAGGCTTCACACCAGAAGTATTCTGGGTTACCTCTCATGGAGATAATGAAAAAATAGAGCAGAAGTTAGCTCTAAGACCTACAAGCGAGACTGCTTTTTATAAAATGTTTTCTTTATGGATTCAATCATACAAAGACTTACCATTCAAAACATATCAAAGAGCAAATGTTTTCAGATATGAAAGTAAAGCAACTCGTCCCTTCCTAAGATCAAGAGAATTTCACTGGATAGAAGCTCACTGCGCTCACGCAACAGAACAGGATGCTATAAAACAAGTGCACGAAGACATGAAAACAACAAAAGAAGTCTTACATGATATCTATGGACTACCATTTATATTCTTTCAAAGACCAGAATGGGATAAGTTTGCAGGAGCTAAATTTACTTATGCAGCAGATGTCTTAAATCCAGACGGTAGAGTAGTGCAACAACCCTCAACTCATCTTCTAAATGACAGCTTTGCAAAAGCATTTAATGTTAAATTTAAGGATAAAGATGAAAAGGAAAAATACGCACTTATAACCTGTTACGGTCCAGCTATATCAAGAATATTTGCTTCAGTAATTGCAGTTCACGGAGATGATAAGGGTCTAAGATTCCCATGGAGAATAGCTCCAGTTCAAGTTGTAATTGTTCCCTTCTCTCTAGATAAAAAAGTCCTGAAAAAAGCAGAAGAATTAAAATCATTATTAGAAGAAAAAGACATAGAAGTAAAAATAGACACCTCAGATAAACGCCCAGGTGAAAAATTCTATTATTGGGAAATGAAAGGAGTTCCAATAAGACTAGAAGTAGGTGAAAAAGAAATCTCTGCAAAAGAGCTAACAGTATATAGAAGAGACACTGATAAGAAAGAAAAGATAAAGGAAAAATCACTTATAGATTACATAGAAAAAACCTCAAAAGACATAGATAAAAACCTAACAAAACAAGCAGACAGCCTATTTGATAATAATATAAAAGATGCAAAAACAAAAGACGAAATTAAAAAAGTAATAGAGTCAAATAAAATAGCTCGTTGCAACTTCTGCTCTATTACAAAATCAGGAGAGGCTTGTGCAGAGAAAATAGAGAAGGATATAGGAGCTCAAGTCCGTGGAATAAAACTTGAAAAAGAATCTCCTAAAGGAAACTGTGTTATCTGCAACAAAAAAGCCTCTGAAGTTGTTTATATTGCAAGAAGCTACTGATTAAAATCTAATCTAGTTACAGAATAGTTATCCTCAAAGAGAACATATCTCCAATCCATTCCTTGAGGAATTATTTCAGCTACTTCATCTTTCTTTACTTTCCCACTTTCAAAAAATAATTTTGGTTTCCATCCTTTATTTTTAATAGACTCTATTAACTCTTTGTAAGCATATAAAGATCCTAATGGATGAAAGCATGATTCAGGAGGCATATGTCTAAATTCTCTTAAGTTAATACTAGGCAATATGTATCTTTCATCTCCATAAGGTAAATCAGAGATTATGTGTGTGGGTTCATCAATATCAAGATCATCAACATAACAACTTTCAAAAAAAGAAAGAGAAACTCTGTGATCTAGTGCATTTTTAGTAGCAACTTCTAAAGCAGATGGAGAAATATCACATCCAAAAACATCAATTCTAGGATTCTCTTTTTTCAGAGTTATTGCTATTGATCCCGAACCAGTTCCTACATCAAGTATAGAGGAATGGACATCTAATTCGCTTAAAGCAAATCTAACCATCTTCTCCGTTTCAGGATTTGGGACATAAACACGCCTATCAACATTAAATTTTCTCCCAAAAAAATAAACCTCTCCTTTAAGATAAGCTAAAGGTTCATTAAATAGTCTTCTTTGGCTTAATCTTCTAAATAAATTAGGATTTTCATTAGACAAAATTTCAAGTTCCTTTAATTCATCTAAAGGAATACCTAATTTATGATATTGTTGTTTAATATTTTCTAATAATCTAGTCATTTGTAATATTGAACTCTCGTTAAAAAATACGAAAAATCATTTTAAGATTAAAAATAAAAAATCTAATGATATTCCATATCCCAATTCTTGCCTTGGTTTCTCATAATACCTTTTTCTCCTGAAATCGAAATGAAAGAAAAGGCTTTCTTTACATTTGTAAATCCATGAGCTTCATTAGCCATCTTAATAACTACGTCTCCCTTCTTTACATTCTTATTTTTCTTTCCAAGAGCTATTGCACTACCTTCCAAAACAATCATTGTAGCAGGTACATTATGTGAATGAAGAGGTATTTCTCCGCCAGGAGATACTCTAACTTTCATAATCTGTACTTGTCCATCTGAAAAGATTTCTTGAACAGTAGTACTTTTACATCCAGGCACTTCTATTTCTTGTTTCATCTTTGTCCATATTTAATTTAGATTATACATATAATAAAAAGTTATATTTTATACCTTTGGTTAAATATTTATACAACCAAAAGGTTTAATAATAAGCTTACTATAACAATAAAATGATAGAAATAGTCGTTCCTGAAATTAATACAAAAAATAAGAATGTTAAAGACATAGTGTTCAGCATTCTCGGAGATGGAGAGCCTAGAACAATATCTCAAATACATAGAGAGATGAAAAAAGTTTATGGAATGAGTGTAAGCTTCCAGGCAGTATTAAAGGCAGTAAATTCTTTTATAGAAAACAAGATACTCGCAAAAAACGATAAGATGTATAAGATAAACCCTGAATGGATATTTGAGGCAAGAAATTTTATGGACAAACTCTATAGAATATATTTTAATGTCGCCGAACCAATTAAAAAAATAGAGTTGGGAAAGGAAATAAGTGTGTATACTGTTACAAATCTTTTAGAGTTAGATAGGCTGTGGAGCGATATCCTATTTAACTGGGCAAGGAATGAGGAAAATGATAAGAGAAATGTGTGGAAGGGAAAGCACTGTTGGTGGCTTATACCAAGGCTCCATGAAGAAGATATATTACATGATACCTTGCTAAAGAAAGGTGTAAAAACATATAACCTAATTTCAGAAAATACAGTCTTAGATAAAATAGCTCTTGAATATTATAAAAATAAAAAAGAAAATGTAAAAATAAAAAAACTTCAATTAAAAGGCGACTTTCATATATCTGCCTTTGGAGAGTTTATCTTGAAATTTGAAGTTCCTGATGAAATATCTAAGAAAATTGAAAGAATATATCAAAAAGCTAAAAAAATAGAGGATATAAAGCTGAAAGAAATACTAGACATATTCAAACAGAATACTGAAATTGAAGTTATTATAATAAAAGACAAATATTTAGCAGATAAAATAAAAGAAGAAGTAATCAATTACTTCTAATCCTCAAACTCATCCTCAAAAATCTTTCTTAACTTATCAAGATCCTCAACACTAACCTTCGCTCCAGTAGCATGCTCGTGTCCTCCTCCTCTTGAGCCTTCAATAGCTTCCACAACTCTTAATGTTGCATTCCTAACACTCTTCCCCCTTATAGAAACATTCGCAATAGATCCCTTAAGATAAGCAACAATTACAACCTTTCCAGGAAACCTATAACTTATCTCATTAGCAATATCTGCACTCATACTTAATTCTCCCCCATACTGAAAAAACACAACCTTCTTAGAAGCCCTAGCCACTCGTTTAGCCTTATCAAGTAGTTTCTGATAAACACTATTAACACTCTCATACCTCTTCCTTATCTTGAAATTCTTCTCATCCTCAGTTAAAATCTCACTTGGAGAGTTTATCTTAAATAACAAATTAATCATAGCAACAACATTACTTGTTCTATCCTTCAAACCAAAACTTAACATACTTACTAGTTTACCAAACTCACTCTCATACAAAATATCAAATGCTGACTTTGGATGTTTAGAAAATAACTCTTTATGTTCTTTAATAACCTCTTCAGAAAAATCAGGAAGAAAATTATCAGCCACACACCCAATCATAGCTAACCAATTATCCTTCTTTACACCAGCTATACTATAAGCTAAAAAACTAGTAGGCTCACTTGATTTTTCTTTAGAATAAATAGGATTATAATAAGAAACATTACTAACTCCCTCTAATCCAGGATTAACATCATGATGGTCAATCCAAACAATAGGTATACTTTTTTTTCTAGCCTCTTCAATAAACTCTTTTGAGATCTGAGGCTTATCAAGAACAAAAATATAATCTGATCCAAATTCTTCTACTCTTCTAAGATAGCTCTCATCTAATTCTGGAAAGGACTTTATTGCAACCCCTTTTCCTCGATCAATAAACCTTCTAAGAAGAATAAAACTAATCAGCCCATCACAATCATTATCAAATAAAAATATAGGATTCTGAGCCCTTTCCAAATGTCCCTTAATCTCTTCAATCTGCTCCTGAGATAGCATTAAATTCTGAGATTTAAAGCATTATTAAATATATCGAAAAATAATCCTAACCAAATACCTTCTTAAACCATTCAACAATCTTACTAAATAATCCTTTCTCAACGCATTGATTATCAATACACAAATTACTTGAACACTCAAAATTATTTTCACATACAGAGCTTGATTCTAATTGAGGTTCTAAATCCCTATTTATACTACAAAAATCTCCAGAAACTCTTGTTCCTATAGGTAAACAGCTCTTTCCATACAAACAACCGAAAGTGCATTTTTCCTCTAATGTAACATCGCACTTCTCTCTGCAAACTCCATCAGGACATAAAGCTGTTCCTTCTTCACAACTGGGATAAGATGGACACTCCATACTGCCATCAATATTACATATACAACCCTCCTCACAATCTTCAATCTTCTTAGAAGAAACTATAAAATACCCATTTCTAAAATTAGAATTAAAATCTAAAAAAGATAACGTCACATCAAAAACCTCTTTTTTCTCACCAAGCTTAATATTAACAGTCTTTGTTGGCTCTTCTTTAAAAGTTATACTTAACTTGGCAACTGCTCCATAAAATGATGAGGATGAGTCTTCTTCACTCTCATCAGAAGATTCAATAAGTTCTGTTACATCAATAAATTTTATTAACATATCAGCATAGTCTATCACTTTAGCAGATTGTCCAACCTTAAACTTAAACTCTTGATTTAATTTAGTATAAATTCCACTGTCAACAATCTCACAATCTTGAGGACAAGCAAGATAACAAGAACCACTCACCTCACAATCCTTTCCAACCTCGCAAGGAATAGTGGTAGAAGCAACTGTACAGATTTCTCCCTCTCCCTTTTCACAAATTCCATTTCCACAAATAGGTTTATCACAACTAAGTATATTTCCTTTTTCATCACAAGTACATCCCTCTTGACAACTATATCCTTTTTCAGGACACTTATAAATAGCACACCCATTTGAATCAACCTCTCCAGTTTTGTAAGCATCACCAAACTCACAGAAAGGAATAGTACATGAAATCTCTTTTTCATCACAATCAAATTCAATAGTTTCTGCCACACCATCCATTATATTATATTCATATCCTCCGCAAGAACTCTTCCATAAAACCTTATACCCTTTAGCTCCACCAGCACTAACAACACAACTCTCCACACCAGAACAACCATAATCTCCCTCGCTAGTATAACACTTTTGCACTTCTTTAGAATCACTAAAATAACATTTTACTTCTTCTGTAGCCCATTCAACTCCGCTACTAGAATTCTCCTGTGCAAAAACAAACTGAATGGAAAAAAATAAAATAAAAAGTATAAATATGAATAAGAAAATCTTATTAAACCTAAAATTCTCTTTCATATCTATATTAATTAAAGCCATTTTATAAATTTACTTACCTTAAAGCGTAAACAGCTTGTACATTTGCATAAACCTTTAGCTCTTGTGGATTTATATTAACAGCAGCTTGTCTTGCTCCAGCAGCGTTATCAGCTATTGAAGTACCTTCAGCCTTTGCATATGCTTGGAATGGATAGTAATAAGGACTTCCAGTATTTATTGAAACTAGTTTTCCTAACTTCTTTCCAGCTCCTCTTGCAATAGCCTCTGCCTGACTCTTAGTATCAAGAGTTGCATTTTCTAAAGCCATAGCCTTATACTTTGACTCATTTTCAGGAGTTAACTCAAAACTAATATACTGAATTAAAGCTCCGTTGTCAACAACGCTATCAACAACTAATCCTACTCTTTGATAATCAGTCATCTTAACTCTTATCTGATTCACAGCCTTATACCCATTTGGTTTTTGAGTTCCATCAGTATAGGTATAATCAGGATAAATGTTATACGAAATGGTTTCTATCTCATCATCCTTAAATCCAAGAGACTTAAGACCCTCAACTACCTTACTACTTGTCAAAGAATTCTGATCCTTAGCAACCTGCGCACTCTTATCATTATTTTCTATATTAATATATACAGAAACAAAATCAGGTTTTACATCTATCTCTGAGTTTCCACTAACACTTATAGTCTGTCTATCAAAGCTAGTATTAATGTAAAGGTAAGAACCAATACCTAATAGAGCTATAACTAAAACAACAAGTGCTACATTTTTTCCAATTTCCATTTTTATAACCTCCTCCAATTTAATATCATAAATACTACTAATGCAAAAATTCCTCCAAGTAAGAACCATAAGCCTATATCTGGAACACTTTGTATTGTCTGTATAACTCCATTAGCAACATCAGGTGCAACTTCTCTTGCAACACCAGAACTCTCAACAACAGAGACTCCACTATCTCCAGCAATTTTAGCTCCTTCCTGTAAAGCATAATTATTACTAGTTGCATAATCAACTCCGCTTCCAGAAGAATAAATCTTGCTTCCAAATAATTTAACAGCAAGAGCAGCAACTCCAGTTATAATAAATGCAGATAATATTCCCTTAGTACTTGAAGAACTTGATTTAGGAGAAATAATTATTTTTTTATTAGCAACCCTATATCTTAAAATCTTCTTTCCCTTAACACTCCAGAACCAGTTTTTAGAAACCTCAATCAATCCAGATTCAACAAGCTTCTTAATGTTATAGTTAACAGTATTAGCAGGAAGTTTCAAGTCTCTAGAAATCTCAGTCTCACTTGCCTCCTTATCTGCAAGATACTCTAGTATCTGCTTAGAAGTCTTATTACTAAGAACCTCCGCTAAAACAGAGAGCTTCTGATCACTCATATCAAACATAATATACTTTTTATTCATAAAAAACATAATGAAATCTTATATTTAAACAGTGTGATAGCTTCAATTATACTTGAAGTAACTATCTTCCAATACACTCTATTAAAAGATAAATAAATTTTTAAACGCCTTTCTCATAAAATATATATGAATAAATGGCTTGAAATTCTAATAGGTCTTATCCTGGTTTTAGTTCCAGTGTACATAGTCTTCAGCGGGTCTTTCTCAACATGGACTGAAGCTACATGGACAGTTCTTAAGGGAGGCATTATTTGGGGAGTATTTCTTCTTGGAATACTTTTTGTAATGCTTGGAATCAGCGACCTTAAAGAATAAATAATTCTATATATCATGGAGAATCTACCAGAGATAATTAAAGAAGTGGGTTTTGATTTTAATTGGGATGTTAAAAAGGTCTGGGCTTTAAAATATCCAGTTGAAGAAATTGATATAAAAGAGCTGATCTGGCATTTTAATATACCTTTTCACTGGCATAACAATGATATCTATAATCTTAAGTCTATTGAAATAATAAATAATCCTCAAAAGTATAAGGAAGAGTATGAAAGAGCAATGAACTCTGATTTAAGCTTTCCAATAGACATTATGAAAAATAAAGGAAGATGGTTAATTTTAGATGGTCTTCACAGGTTAATGAAAGCAAGTATACTTAAGCATAAAAAAGTCAAAGTTAGAAAGATACTAAAAGAAATTTAAAATAATATGACTTATGTTAAACTTGCCATTAAAACTTTCGTTAAAGAAAGTTTTCAATTTATCAACTTTACATTACAACCTAGGGATTTTAGCCTTATTGCCTTAAATTAATTATCAATATATTTTTATACTATTTCCAATCATAAAATACGAGGTGATAAAATGAATTACAACGAACTTGCTTCTAAGTATGCTAAATTTAACAAAAAGATATTTACAGGAAACTCTCCCCCAGAAATATTTGTAGGCAGAAATAACTACCCAGATATTTACGCAGGAATTCTTTCTCCCATAGATCAAGAAAATCACGAAAACCAAAACAACACAAAACACTTCTCTAGTCCAGAAGCCTGGTTTGAAAAGCAGGCCTCTATAAAAGAAATTCTAGACTATAGAAGGCAGATGATCTACTCAAGATTTCATATAAATGTAAAAAAATTTAACAATCCACAGATAACAGATCCTATTCTAAAAAAATCAATGGATCAAATAGCAATGGCCTCTAAATCAGTAAGAGCAGAGTTCTCTCTCAAGAAACTCCCAAAATTTGCTCCAATAAAAGACATCTCAGTTCCACTAATAGGAAACCCAGCTCCACTAGAAAAAATAAGACTTGAAGAAAATCCAAAAATAGAGAAAAAGATAGACTACATCTCAAGTGATAATAAACTAAAATCAGTAGAAGGAATAAAAGAATTATACAAAAGCCAGATAGAAATAAGCAACATCTCAAAAGTTCTATCAGCCGGGCTTTTAGGAATAAAAACTCAGAGAAAAATGGTGCCAACAAGATGGGCAATTACAGCAGTAGATAACACACTCTCAAAAGAGCTTCTTGAAAAAATAAAGCTATTCCCAGAGATAAATGAAATCCAGTTATTCTCAGGAAATTATGTAGGTAATCACTATAACATCTTATTACTACCAGACAAATTCTCATTTGAAGTAATAGAAATATCTCTCAGCAATCAAGGAGTCTGGCAGGACTACGAACCCTTCTCAGGAAGAAAGAATTATGCAGAGAGTGTTACAGGAGCCTACTATGCAAATCGCTTAGCCTTATCAGAATACTTGACAAAAATAAAAAGACAAGCCTCATGCCTCTTCTTCAGAGAAATACGTCCCGAATATTCAGCTCCCTTAGGAGTTGGAATACTAAGAGAGCTCTCACGAGCCTCATTCAATAAACCTCCAAAAAGTTTCCCTACAATAAAAGAGGCTCTAGATGAAATCCAATCGAATATTAAACAACCAATAACAAACTACACAGACAAATCAATAATCTTAAGAGAGCACGGAAAACAAAAGCGCTTAAATCAATGGTTCAATTAATAATTAAACTTATATTTTCAATTTAAGGATCATCAGCTACTATTTACCTTACTGATTTTAGTCATATTTACTTACTTCAACTAATCATCTGTTAATATATAACTTCTGGATTTTAGCTTCATTAACTTAAAAATTTCGCAATAACTACTTAATTAAAAAAATCAAAATAGTCTCAATTATTGCTGCAACAAACAACAAAGGAACTATAATAAAAACAAAAATCCTTAAAGAATTTATAATATTCTGATTAAACCTTTCATATGGCTTTGCTCTGAATAAGTCAAATCCAAGTCTTATTCCTAGTCCTATTGAAATAAATATTGCAGGAAGCTCAAATATTCCATGAGGAGCTAATTTTAAAATAGTTGAAAAACCACTTACCTGAGCTGCCTTGTTAACCACATACCCAATAATATATCCATTAAAAACAGAAGTAATCAATGGAAATATGCCAATAAAAATACCTAGTAAAATAGAAAAGAATCCAACATTTGAATTATTTAAGAAAATAAACCAGAACATCTCAAAATAACCAAGGTCTTTAGTCTTTTCTAAAAGCTCACTTATCATCTTACTTATTACCTCACTAACAAAACTAATTTCAAAGAAATATCCAATTAAAGCACTTAAAACAAATAAACCTATAACTCCAAAAACATAATTCCTAACCCTGTTAATCTCACTTAAAGAACTTCTAAAATTATTCTTATAATAATAGCAAAAGTAACTTAAGGCACCTAAGTAACTTAGAAAAAATCCAATAATCTTAATAATTAATACATAACTATAATTCCTTCCATTAGAAGCTCCGTCATATAGGGAAGAGAAAAGTAAGAAAAAGAAACCCAAAATTATAATACCATACATAAAATAATCAAACTGTTTATTCTGTTTTTTCATTTTCTAATTATCATTTTATTTAACATTTTTATTTTATTTGAATACTTTGTTCTAAGATAAGCTCCATAAACAAGTCCTGCTATTAATCCTCCGAGATGAGCCATATTTCCTATAGGGAGTTCAACAAATAAGCCTATAATGACTAGAGGAACAATGGCAATAAATGGAAGCAACCAGAAAGTAATCTCTACAGGAAGAGCAATCTTATTAGCTTGAGAATTAAATGAAAAAATTGCAAATATACAGACTATAACATAAATATTAAGTAAAATATTAAGAACATTCAATACACCTACATTTGTAATAAACATAGATAAAGTAAACTGAAATATAATAGCAATCAAGGGTCCAATAATCAGATAAACCTTAGCTCTAGGAACAATAACAGCTAATAATCCTAAAAGTCCAAAGATAGCTCCAGAAGCTCCAACACCTGCCATAGAAG